>JAHEMV010000211.1 GCA_024643455.1 Cytophagales bacterium | reverse complement strand
GCTATATTATTATACACTCCGCCAAGACTCTGTTCGTCCTTATTTATTTGGAAATTTTGCTGAGCTTTTTTGAAATATTCCAGTCCCTGCGGAAAATTTTCCATATTATAGTACACCCTTCCTATGTTATTTGCAGCATCTGCAGTTCCTTGTGTGTTATGTATGGCTTCTGCATGTTTCAAACAAGAGAAAAATACATTCAGGGCTGTTGAATAGTCCTCCGCCAAAAAATGTTCTTCACCAATTAGTAGCATATATTTTATACTATCAATTTGATCTGCATGATTCAGAAGGTTTTGCAAACTGTCCAATTTGGGGTTTATCTGAGCATTAGCTCCGAATTGGGCAAAAAATAGAAGAAGTATAATTATGAATGTGTGCTTGTTCATTAAGGGTATTAAGAAACCATGAAATTATAAGATATATTTTATTCTAATTATAAAATAAGTACAATTTTATCACATGATTGGTTTTTATCTCTCATTCAAATATTTGAAGTATTCTTGTACTAACCAAAATTTCGACCATGGTATTTTTGATTTATAAGGTTAAATGGTTGTGAAAATTTACCTGTTTTCTAAAAGGAAGTATTTCGGATAAATTACAATCTTGTATCTTTATACATGTCTAAAGTAGATCCATGGATAAAAATATTTTTTTTTGATAAAGCATTTTTTATGGATTTTTAACCCATTTTTAGCTTTAAAATATTATCAATACCTAAAATGAAAAAAGGAATTAGTACTACCCCAAATTTATTCATTATCTTGATAATCTTGTTTTTTTTCACTTCATGTGATCAAAAACCCAATGAGCGATTAACAGAAGAAAGACCGAATATTCTTTGGATTGTTAGCGAAGATAATAGTCCGTTTTTTGGTTGTTATGGTGATGAATTTGCAACAACTCCAACTTTTGATAAACTAGCCACTGAAGGAGTTTTGTATGAGAATGCCTTTGCCAACGCACCTGTTTGTGCTCCGGCGAGATCCACCATCATTACCGGAATGTACCCGCCTTCGATGGGTACCGAAAATATGCGTAGTACTTACCCAATTCCGTCCTCAATCAAATTTTTCCCTCAGTACCTTAGAGAAGCAGGATATTACTGCACCAACAATGCTAAGGAAGATTATAATATGAATAAACCAGAGGGGACCTGGGATGAGTCATCAAACACTGCTCATTATAAAAATCGGAAAGAGGGGCAACCTTTTTTTGCTATTTTTAATCTAGGAGTTTCGCATGAAAGTTCTATCCATAAAAGCATACCAAATGATAGTCTTCGTCACGATCCGGCCAAAGTAAAATTACCACCATATCATCCTGATACCCCGGAGATGAGGCACGATTGGGCCCAATACTATGATAAAATTGAAGATCTGGATGGCCAGGTTGCTGTATTGCTCAAAGAGCTGGAAGAAGCCGGATTAGCAGAAAATACGATAGTAGCCTATTATGGTGATCATGGCGGGGTAATTGCACGTAGTAAACGTTTTGTTTATGAATCCGGGACGCACGTGCCAATGATTTGGAGATTTCCCAAAAAATATGAAAATGTCGCACCTGGAAAGCCTGGATCTAAAACGGATCGCCTGGTAAGTTTTGTAGATTTAGCGCCAACCATGTTAAGCCTTGCCAATATTGCTGTGCCTGAATACATGCAGGGGAATGCGTTTCTTGGGAAACAACAGTCAACACCTCAGGATTATGTCCATTTATTCAGAGGCCGAATGGATGAACGAATCGATTTGGTGAGAGCGGTAAGGGATAAACAATATCGCTATATAAAAAACTATATGCCACATCGGATTTATGGTCAATACATTGAATATTTGTGGAAGGCACCCTCATGCAGATCATGGGAAGAAGCTTATAAAGCTGGTTTGTGCAATGCGGCCCAAAGTGCTTTCTGGAACCAAAAACCGGAAGAAGAATTATACGATGTTATGGCAGATCCTTGGGAAGTGAAAAACCTTGCAAATGATCCAACATATAAGGACATTTTATATCGACTGCGGAGTGAAAATGATCGATGGATGAATGAGATCAAAGATTCCGGTTTGATGCCAGAGGGATATATGTCAACAAAAAATAAAGTTGAACCATCATTCAATTACGTTCACTCAGATGATTATCATTTTCAAAGAATCAAACATGCAGCGGATGTTTCAACGATGCGTGATCCGCAAAATTTACAAGAAATAATATCGTTTCTACATGATGACGAACCGATCGTTCGGTATTGGGGTGCTACCGGTTGTCTGATTTTGGGTAAATCATCCTTACCTGCCATCAATGATTTAAAAACCTTGTTGAATGATTCCATCCCGGACGTACGGATTACTGCAGCAGAAGCCCTTTGTAATCTTGGAGAATCAGCTCTTGCTAAACCCGTTTTGATTGATGCCCTGAATGAAGATAATGAAATGGTGAGGGTTCATGCGATGAATAGCATCGAAAGTGTCGGAGGTTCGGTGGCCAAGGCAGCCATTCCAAAGGCAACAGAAATGTATGCTCGTATCAGCGAAGCCACCCATAATCAAGGATATGATTTAAGGGCAGCCCAGCGACTGATCGAAGTTTACGGCGGTTCTGTTAAATAAGTTATTTTAGTTAATTCATCATAAAACATTAATTTAATCTGAAGGCAATTGGGAAGGAGTAACGTACGCGAACTGGCACGCCCCGTTGCTTCCCAGGGTTCCATTTTGGTGCATTTTCTAATACTCGAATGGACTCTTCATCGCAACCTGCGCCAATACCTTTCATTACTTTGACATCTGTAAGTGAACCATCCTTTTCAACTACAAATGCCATAAAAACACGGCCCTGGATATTCATTCTTGATGCCTGCGAAGGGTATTTGAGGTTTTTGTTCAGATAGGCGTAGAAAGCTTCCAATCCTCCTACTGGTGAAGGCATTTCCTGCACAATCTGCCAGATTGTTTCTGCTACTTCCTCTTCAAGTGCCGGTAATAAAATTATCTCTTCAATCACATCCTCTTCATTCATATTGATATCCAGATCGATTTTAATATCTTCCTCGATCTCTTCGTCATCTGGCACCTCAATAATCATTGGTTGTTGGATAGCCGGTTGAGGGGGAGGAGGTTGTTGCGTTATCGGCACATCAATCAACTCTTCAAAATCAACAGCAAGGCTGCTCAGTTGTACCTGGCTTCCTTCATCAAATGATTTCCATTCAAATACCAGGATGATGGCAAAAATACTTAGCGAAAAACTAAACCAGGTGATCAGATTTTTATACTTCTCGCGTTCTTTCACACGCATCGATTTTGCGTCTATAATAGAATCGATGAGTTTGGCGTCGATGAAATGATGTCTATTTTCCATGATTTTATTATTAATTAGTGATATAACTGAAGGATGCTATTTTCATGTCGATTCCATAAATATTTTTGAAAAGCTTAAAATTCATGATGCTGATTTAAGCCTTTTCAACTTTGCAGTCAAAGACCAGGGCTATCCCAATTTGTATTGGATCGGTAAAATCATTCTTACCTTCACCGGCATATCTACTACCATTCCCGGATTCCAGTTAGGAGCTTCTTTAAGGACTCTTACCGCTTCCTCATCACAGCCGGCACCGATGCCTTTTACTGCCATCACTTCAGTGAGTTTGCCATTTTCATCCACGACAAACTGAAGAAATACTTTTCCTTCGATACCGGCATTTTTTGCTTCTTCAGGATATTTTAAATTTTCACCAATATATTTATAAAATGAAGCCAAGCCTTCTTTTGGTGTTGGTTGGTTTTCCACATACATATATACTTCATCCTTGTAGTTCCCTTGAATTTTCTTTACAATGACTCCGATAGGAACGCTATTTTCGTCTATTGTTTTAGTTTCATTGTAGGATACAAATTCAATTTTTAACTCTTTTTGAGGAAAAATCCATTTCTCGTCAGAAGCACTTTCATTTGAAAGAAAATAGTAATGGTCATCTGGATTTTGCAATCTTAATTCACCTAATCTCGCGCGTGCTTCTTCCGGTGGATTATCTGTCTGGAGATATCCTTCAGGAACAAATACATCATCAAGGACCAGGGCTGAATCTACCTTATCCTGGTTGCAGGAAAAGTTTAGCCACATTAAAGCAATTACGAAGAATGATAGCAAATTTAATTTCTGAGTTTTCATGATTTGCGTATTTTAATTGTTAAACTAATTTGTTAATTATAGAACTAAATATTTAGTTGAAATATGTATAATAAAACCGGCACATAGGCCGGTATACTTTTTCAGTTAATCTAATTTAAAGGTTATCGGTAAAACCATTACGGCATTCACTTTTTTTCCATCTTGTAATCCGGGTATCCAGGGTAAACTCTCCTGAACAACACGAACTGCTTCTTCATCACACCCACCACCTATACCTTTTACTGCCGCTACTTTGGTTAGTTTACCCTCTGGAGTAACAATGAATTGAACAAAAACTTTACCTTGGATTCCATTTTCTTTTGCCTCTTTAGGATAAATTAAGTTACTCTGAATGTATTGATAATAGGCATCCATTCCGTCTGTTGGAGCAGGTGGATTTTCTACTTCTTCATAAATTTTATTATCAAGCAAGTTGATAGAGTCTATTTCCGTATTGCTTGATAATAGGTTAGCAGGTTTTTTACTTTCAGTTATATTTTGAGAAGTAGATTCGATATTAGGATCAGAATCTTCAATTGATATCACATCGAATGATAAGATAATAATGAGCAAACCGAGGATCGGAATAAGTAAAATTACATTTAACCAAACTGATTTCGACTTTTTACTTTTAAGCATATTGATCCTTTTAATCACCTGGGACTTATGGAAATTATTACTCAAGGCAAAATCAAAACTTTTAAATATTTGCAAGGTTAACAGTTTGCTATAATGCTCGATTCCTAATTGTTTGATAGCCTGACGGTCTGCCAGGTATTCATGTACTTCTGTAATCCTGGTTTTTATAAGATGAATAACCGGATTGAACCAGAATATCGACCTCAATATTTCCACAAGAAGTACGTCTATACTGTGCCATTGTCTGATATGTGCAAGCTCATGTTCGAATATCTGATTTTGTTCCTCTTTATTCAATAAGGCAGATTTGTCCCAGAACAAATACTTAAAGAAAGAACAAGTTGGTATTTCACCTTGGGTAGTTACGAGTGTATACCCATTTTTCTTTTCTCTGGATGAGTTGAGAAGTGGGAGGAATCGAATAATGTGAGCCATTTGCCACAAAAGTCTCAATAAATAGAAAAGCAAACCTGCAAAATAGATGATTCCGATAATATGCCACCACTTTAATAAGAAGCCTACGCTTTCTGTCTGCATTGTAGTGATCGTAATGGCAGGAAGTATAATGTATCCTTCGAATGTATTTACCGAACCGGGACTGGCTGAGATGCTGAAAGAAATTATCGGCAGAACCAATGAAAATAAAATTCCACTAAGTAAGAAGGCCCTGTTAAATCGGAAATGCCTGTCCCCGGATAGTAAAAGTTGATAGAGTAGGTAGAAGCATATCAAATAAAGATTTGCCTCAATGATGAAACTCAATACATCATTCATCTTTAATGTTGCTTATGTCGTTTTGCACGTTCTTTAACAGTTCTTCCATTTCATGAATATCCATATCGTTGTCTTTGGCAAAGAACGAAACCAGGCGCTCAAATGAACCACCAAAATATCCTGAAATCATTGATTTCAGATAAAAACTTCGATACTGATTCTTTTCAATCAATGGATAATACTCGTGGGTTTTGCCATAGGCAGTGTAGCCCACAAATTCTTTTTTCTCTAATATTCTCACGATCGTTGACACCGTATTGTATGCAGGCTTAGGATTTGGCATTTTCTCAAGAATGTCTTTCACAAATCCTTTCTTAATTTCCCACAGGATCTGCATCACCTGTTCCTCTGCTTTTGTTAACTGCTTCATTTTATATTTCGTTTTTATTTTTCTAAACTAAACTGTATCGGTAATATCATCTTCGACATCACGTATTTCCCGTCCTTTTCGGCAGGTTCCCATAGACCTTCCGTTGACCTGAGGGCCGCGAAAGCTGCCTTTTGGAATTCAACACTTACTTCCTCATTACTGGTTTCCGGTTCTTTTTCTACATTCAGGTAAACTAGTCCTCCATGTTTAGAGACCACAAAACGCATAACCAGTTTGCCTTCTATTTCCATAGATTTAGCAATTTCGGGATATTTCAGGTTTTCTTTGAGATGCTTTGCCAATGCTTCCATCCCTCCTTTAAATTGGGCTGCTTTATCAAAATCGTCGTGTATGGCTGCATCTTCCGTATTGGATTTAAATCTGTTCTCCATGTACTGAAGCCGATCATATTTTTGAATAATGCCGTATTTTTTTTGGGGTGGATTGAACTGATCTTCATCTATAATACGCATACTTTCACTCGGTTCACCTGCGTCGTTAATTTGTTTAAAATAGATTACTTCATTTTCAATTAAACTGCGTTTTAAACCTGCTAAAATTTTTTCTTTAGTTTGCTCAGCAAAATCTGTTTTTGCAAAATTCATTACCGTCGCTATGAAAAAATATTCAGGATGTTTACTTTGTTCACTTACATATAGGTCTATCAAATCTTGAGGTGCATTTTGTGCTTTTAGGATTTTGAGATTAAAATCTATCTCTTCCCTTAAATCAGCTTCAGAAAACTCATACTTAAATCCTGAATCTTTATTTTCGAATGAGTCAAGATCGTTTTCACAAGCGAAAAGAAATGCCGTAAACAGTGCAATTACACTTAGTAAAATAATTTGTACATATGGTTTTTTATGATCAGTTGTTTCGATCATTTTTAATCTGTTTTTTATACTGGAACTGGAATAAGCGCTACCGAGCATCATATTGATTTCCTGCCATTTAAATGTTCTCAGCAAACTGGTATAGTCGTTTCTCCCGTACTTCACAATGGTATGTTGGTCAGCCAAATATTCATGGGTTTCCTTCAGATTTTTTTGGATCAACATGACCACAGGGTTAAACCAGCAGAAAATTCGGATTATCTCAGAGAGGATAATATCGATGCTGTGTCGATGTGTCAAATGGTATTCTTCATGGGTAATGATCGTACTTTTTTCGTGGTTTTTTAATTTAAAAAGATTAGAAAGAAATATTCTATTCAAAAATGAAAACGAAAGAATTTTACTTGGCACATACAGGAGTCGATATCCCATTGGTGTGTATTCGCTCCGGACACTTTTCTTTCCAAGTTGATAGATTTTATAATAGTCCGCAACGAAATTAAATAAAGACGGTATTGCTATGCAAAGGTAAAGAGTCATTGAAAAAATAATCCACCAATTGACATCTTGATTTACCGTATGACCTCCGCTGATGACCACGCCTGGTAACGATTGCTCAATAAAAAACCAAGGATCGAAGGCTCCTTCAGAAGTAAGCTGTGCCTGAAAGAAGGTAATCGGTATCCTGATCAAAGGGATAAAGAAGGGGAGTGTCAATGCAGCAAGTAGAAAAAATCTGTTGAACTGAAAGCTAGAACTCTTTCGACAGGTCATCCAGTACAAACCAAAAAGAATAGATTGGAGCAGGATGACTTTAATGGTATAAATCAGGTAAATTTCCATGCGTTAAGATTTATATACCGAATATACAACTAAAATATTAGTTTACAAACTAAATAGTTAGTTTAATAAATAAAATACTTCATTGCTATATTGGATAACGAGATCTGTCGTGATGTGGATGTTTTAGGAATACAAAAGTTTGACGCTTGTTCAAATGAGTTGCTTGTCAGCTTTTTCTCGCTTCTCAATGTCGCGAAAGAAGGACGTAAAGAAAGGATATTATTAATCCTGAGTAAAAGCAAAAGTAAGAATGTTCGCACCAGCTTTTAAGGCTTCCTGCCTGACAGCTTCCGGATCATTGTAGGTACTTTGATCCTCCCATCCATTACCCAGATCGCATTCGTACGAGTAAAAACAAACCAGACGACCTTCATAAAGCAGTCCAAATCCCTGGGGAGGTTTGCCATCGTGTTCATGTACTTTAGGCAATCCGTTGTCGAAATTATATTTCTGATGATAGATCGGATGGGTAAATGGCAATTCCACAAACTCCAGGTTGGGGAATACCTTTTTCATTTCCAGGCGGACAAACTTATCCAATCCATAGTTATCGTCAATGTGTAAAAAGCCACCTCCAATAAGGTAATTACGTAAATTCTCTGCTTCCTGGTTAGAAAATACCACATTGCCATGTCCTGTCATATATATGTAAGGATATAAAAACAATTCAGGGCTTCCTACTTCCACCATATCTTCATCAGCAACCAGTTCCATCTGTAAATTTCTATTGCAGAAGTTGATTAGGTTTGGAAGCGCAGTTTTGTTGGCATACCAGTCGCCTCCACCATTATATTTTAGTTTGGCGATTTTAACTGTGGGTTGGGCAAAGGCACTGAAAAACCCAAATTGCAGCAGGATTATTATTTTAAAATATTGCTTCATTTCTTATCATTCACAAAGACAGCGAGTACACGCTCCATCTCCTTTTTCAATTCACTAAA
>JAHEMV010000005.1 GCA_024643455.1 Cytophagales bacterium | reverse complement strand
CTGGTTAAAGCTTTACGGGATGAACAAGCGCGGTAAGCCTCAACCAAATCTGCTTTTATGACCGTTACAATTTTTTGATTTTAATATTTCGGTAGGCAAGTTGATCGCCGTGATCCTGAAGTAAAATATAACCGGAATCCATGGTACCAAAGTCTTCCACATCTTTGAATTTACTTTTCTCCTTCGCCTCCATAAACGCTTTGCTACCGCGTTCATATTCCAGCACTTTTGTTCCATTCAACCAATGCTCCACATGTTTTCCATTAACTAGAATTCTCCCGGAATTCCATTGATCTGCCGGATTTAATTTTTTGTTATGCGCTTCAAAAAGTTCATATAAGCTTGCTGTCAGCCTTTTCCCATCTTTATCTTCTTTGACATCTTTATTGTTCTTGTCATCAATCAATTGATATTCGCACCCAATTACAGAACCTGTTGAATAAATTTCCACAAAATACTTTATCCCCCCATTGGCTCCCTTCGCAAATTTGAATTCAAACTGCAAATCAAAACTTGAATATTGCTCTTTAGTGATGATATCTCCACCACGTCCAACAACTTTATCCCGGTTTACAACCAATTCATCCCCAATGATTTCCCATCCGTTTTGAGGAAAATCTGCATTTTTTACCCCTTGCCAATGCTCTGTTCCAGTACCATCAAAAAGCCATACCCATCCATCATTTTGAAGAGAAGTCGTACGTTCTTTCTCTTGAAATGGAATGATAATTAAGGCAAGCAAAATAATATTCAAAAACGATGTCATAATTAGATATGGGTCAGATGTATTTATAATCTTAAGAAAGTTTCCTGTTCAAAACAATCTGGATGATAGAATAAATTCGCCAAAGTTTTAACCAAGCCAACCAGAAACATACTATATCTGTCACTGAATTTAGATTCTTTATTGAGTTTACTCAAATCTGCCAGTAGGGTCTATATCTCAAGTCTAAACCAATTGCTGCTTTTCCCTGAATAAGTAAAATACATACGCATACTGAGCCATGGAATCATTGGAATATTAAAGAAAAATCCGGTGCCTACTCCGTATAACGGGTTAGACTTAAAAAGGTCAAAATAGATATCAGAGCCCTTGCCCCAATTTACATATACTGATTGTTCCATTGCAAACCAGTCTCTATTGATATACGTAAATGCAAAACCTACGTAGCTGGCATAATATGATTGCCCTGATATTTCTCCAGTCAAAATTCCTTTAACATCACTGGCACCTTTATAAAATAAAAGTGAAGGGGTCTTGGATGAAGTATAGCCTGTAGAAAATTCAGAACTAAACTGGACAATTTTATTAAATAGTTTGTAATAGTTAATCGCTGATCCTATGGAATAATAAAATGGGCTATGCTTATCCAGCCCAATTCCGGCGCCTACACCTAAGCTTGCTCGAAATCCATCTTTCCGATGACGCCTTCGCTTAATATATCCAATTGACTCTCCTAACGACAAACTCAAATAGTTTACCTTATAATTACTCGCAACGGGCAACTCCGTTTCAATAAGCGAAGAATCAGCGTGATGCTGAAAAACACTCCATCCAAAGTCTGGTGAAAATCGATAACGAAAATCTTCATTCCATGGATTTGATATAGAGCCAGATACCTGCATTTTAGTGTACGCAACACCCGAAATCTTTTCGCCATTTTCATATCGAAAATCTTTTCCTTGTCCATAAAGCACCCCTCCACTCACAGACATGTTTTTGTATAGTAATTGTCTGGGAATGATAATCCGTGCATTAAAATTATGATCGTTTGTCCCCATGGTACCCCCAATATCAAAGTTAATGTTGCGCCCGAGAAAATTATTATCAGACATCCCCAATCCGAGACTCCAATCCTGCTTGTTGCCACTAAATGAAAAAATGGGAACAATCGTCAGGGCGTCTTTAGCTTTGACTTTCAGTAGAAAATTACCACTTTCCAGTGTGTCAAGTTCATAACCAACCTTGGCAAAATTGCCTATATTCCATATCCTAATCACCATGGTATCAAGTGCATTTTGATATATTGAGTCTCCGGACCGAAAACCTAGCTCCTCTCTGATAATGGACTCTTTCGTTCGCCAATTATTATTGATCTGAATGGAATCAATACGTATTTTATGATTGAGCTTACTATCCTTTTGGCAAATGCCACTTGTATAATAAATTAAAATCAATGAAAATGCGATGATAAGCTTGCCCATGAATTAAATGGTAGAAAGACAAATTTATATCAGTTATGAGATAGCTTTCTGCTTAAAGAAATATTTGGGATAAATACGCGCTATAAGATGTGAATGGGAATTTCTGATTGACTGTTTGACTTGAAAACACTCATATCGGGGTAAATGAACCTGAAATTTGATGCAAAATCATAAATACCTTCTGACGTTACTTTTATAATTTTTATATGGTGTTCCCTGAACTTTTGCAAGATATATCTCTTCCTCAAGAATCATGAAGTGAAATACGACAGCCAGAATTAATACCAACACCAACAAAATGAGCGATGGAAAAATAAGCCATATACCCAAAAAGAGAAGATCATAAGATAAAAAATATGGATTCCGGCTTATCGAGTAAATGCCGGTGGTGACCAACTCCGTTTTCTGTTCATGTTTTATGCCAACCCTCCATGAATTCCGCATTTCAAAAAGCGCTGCCAAACCAATTATAAGAGCGACAAAAATTAGAAAATACCCAAAATATTGCACCCAATCTAGTTGAAGAGAATCAATCACTATTAAAATTTTATTGAATGTTGGATTAAACAACTGAATGAATATAAGCAGGTAAATAATGGATGATAGAAAAAGAGAGGTCGTTAGTTTCTTTGAGCGACCTCTTATTGATTTCCTTACATTCAGATATGTCCTAAGATTCCTGAGGAAAAATGTGATTAAGTAGATTACAATAATCACCAGAATGTACGCATTCCAAAAAGTCATTTTGCTCTTAAATTTCTCTATTCAATGCCGAAAAAATTTCAGAAACCGGGCGGTTAAGCCGGGTTGCGATCTTTTTGCAGGACTCGTACTCGATAGTCACACGCTTCTTGCCGGAAGGTAATTCTACTTCCTTCACATCTACATCACCCAGCGATGTTTTTATGGTTTTAAACGATCTTTTTAATGCCTGACGTTGAGCAGCATAGCTTCTTACCCCAATAGTTGTGGTATTTTCAATCAAGTATTGCGTTACGTCCTGTACTCTTTCCTTTGAGGTAAATACCGATATTAGTGTGCCTGGCCTTCCCTTTTTCATGATGATCTGCGTGTAATAAAAATCCAGAGCTCCGGCCTGTAACAATTTATCCTGGAAATCATTGCCTAACAATTCAGATGACATATCGTCAATATTGGTTTCTACCATAAAAATATCATCCTTCTTTTCCTCTACTAATTCACATAAGGTAAGTCTAAGTACATTGGGATGTTCGAAATTTTTCTCTCCCGGACCGTGACCCGTTTTCTTTTCAATAAGTGCTGGCATGTCAAAAGATGGTTGGAGGTATTTCAATATTGCCGCTCCCGTCGGCGTGGTCATCTCTCCCTTTTCCTGCCCGGCATAAGTTGGCATATTGAGTAATAGCTCTTTAGTTGCTGGTGCAGGAATGGGCATTCGCCCATGGTCTGCCATCACAAATCCATGGCCAGTACAAATAGATGTAGAAAAAACCGAATGAATGTTCAATTTATCTAGTAAGTAAGCTGAACCAACAATATCCAATATGGAGTCGATCGCTCCTACTTCATGAAAATGGATAGTATTGATATCCACTCCATGGACTTTAGCCTCTGCAGTTCCCAGGATATGAAATATTTTTCTGGCAATGCTTTTGGTATTTTCAGTCAGATCACCCGCATCAATAATTTTTAGGATATCCTCCAGATTCCTATGATGATGGTGTGGTTTCTTTTTTACAATACTAAATTCTGAATTTTTATGTTCGCTGGCATAACCTTGATTCTTAATATGTTTATGTTCTTCATAGTCATTATGATCTAGGATTTTGATATGCCTGCAGGCTATTCCTGCCTTTTCTACGCTAGTGATTTTCACTTCTACCTTCGCCAGTTTTAACTTGGCCGGAAGCTGCTGAATTTCTTCATAGGCTTTGGTAAGTTCAGCCAGGGCTCCAAGAAACATATCTCCGCTAAGCCCAGAAAAGGCTTCTATTTTCAGAACACTCATATTCAAAAATGAATTTAAATTAATACACTAAAGTGATCACTGAATAGAAAATTATCATCTGTTATTTCCATTAATGATCCTGTATGCCGCCATCGCAGCTCCATAGCCATTGTCAATATTAACCACAGTAATGCCATTCGCACAGCTTGACAACATGGAATGCAATGCTACGGTACCTCCCTTTGCGATGCCATAACCAACACTTGCCGGAACTGCTATGATTGGTTGTGGCAGCAACCCACCAACGACAGTTGGCAAAGCGCCTTCAAAACCAGCGACGACAATTAATACCCTGAATTTTCGAAGTTCTTCAATATTCTTTAATAATCGATGCACACCAGCGACACCCACATCCTGGTAGCGTGAAGCCTCACGGCCGACGAATTTTAAGGTATAAAATATTTCATCTACCAAATATTGATCTGAAGTGCCTCCGGAAAGAATGGCTACTTCGTCTTTCTTAACTTCTTTTGGAAATTCACCTACAAGCAGCACTTCGGATGTGGTATCATAGAAAGAAGGTTTAAAACGCGTACACAACAATTCTGCTTTCTCCTTTTGCACCCGGGTAATTAAAGTGCTTTTTTCATTTTTCTGAAAATCTCTGATGATCGCATCAAGTTGATCAATTGTTTTTGAAGCTCCAAAAACCACTTCCTGAAAACCGATACGTTCTTCTCGCTGGTAGTCAATTTTAAAATTATCACTCACGCTATTGCTCTGTTTAATTTTCCTGAAATCAATCCTTCTTCATCAATATCACAAATTTCAAAACCGATATCACGCATATTTTCAAGTATGGTTTTTTCATGAATTTTCAGCCTTTCCAACTGATCTGCTGGCACTTCGACTTTGGCTCGATCACCAAAATGACGAACGCGCACCTCTTCAAAGCCTAGTGAATTGAGCATATTCTCTGCATCTTCAATCTGCCTTAATTTCTCAACAGTAACCTCTTGTCCGTATGGGATTCTGCTACTCAGGCATGGACTTGCAGGTTTATCCCAGGTTGACAAATTGAAATGCAAAGCCAAATCACGTATGTCTTTTTTTGAAAATTTACAATCTGCTAATGGCTTCAGTACTTTGTATTCCTGAGCTGCTTTGATCCCCGGTCGGTAATCACCCAGGTCATCAAAATTCTGTCCATTCAATATAACTGTGCCTGGATATTGACTTGCTATAGTTTGTAATTCATCATACAACGTAAATTTGCAGAAATAGCATCGATCTATGGGATTTGATGCATAATTCGGGTTGTCAAGCTCCTTGGTATGAGCAATCTCCAATTCAATATCAAACTCTGCACAAAAAGCCCGGGCTATTTCCAAATCCTTTCTTTTTAAACTAGGGGAATCGGCTATGACTGCTAATGTGTTTTCCTTCCCTAAATATTTCCTGGCCAAAAAAGCCACCAGGCAGGAATCCACCCCCCCAGAAAAGGCGACAATCACTTTGGAGCAGTTAGTCCCAAACCAGCTTTCAATCTCTTCTTTCTTTGTATTTATTTGATCTAAACTCATACGTCCAATTTCATTTTTACCAAGAAAGTTAATTACGTTCCTTTATTTAATTCTTTCAGGAGCAAAAAAGTTTTTATCCTGTCTTTTTTCAATTCCATTTTACCTTGCGTGATTAAAAGATTAAATAACATCGCTATTAAAAAGAAAATCGGAAGATAGATCTCCTTAATCTCAAACCCTAAAATTGTCAAGTCATCAGCAAAGAAAGCAATTAGCGCAATAATCGCGGAAGCAACCATAATTATTAATCCTATAACTCGGAAAATGTTAAAGTAGATATTTGTGACCTTTAACTCTTTCTGCAGGTCATATTCCCAACTATTTTCGCTAGTATCAATTTTCAAATACTTTTGCAATTCTTCCAATTTCGAGTTAATCTTTTGTTCGTTGATTTCATTCATATTAAATAAATTCAAAAGGTTGAACACAGCTATTTGCTATATTCAAAATCGTATCATATGATAAATATAGGAATTAGTAATTCAAGCTGCCAACTAAGTAAAATGAACTTATAAAAAATTCATTTAATGCTTTTGGCCTTAACCGCCAAATGAAATATAATTCCAAAATCATGTTTCATAGAAATAATTTGGTAAGTATGAATTAATATGCTTTTTTTTGTGCCTTATCTCACAATACAATTTAAGCTGTTTATGTCTCAAGCCAGAAGTAAATTTTCAAATAAGTTCGGATTTATAGCCGCAGCAGCAGGTAGCGCAGTCGGCCTTGGCAATATCTGGAAGTTTCCATTTGAAGTAGCCAATGGCGGTGGGGCCGCATTTGTCATCATGTATTTGCTGTTTTGTTTTCTTTTGTGTTTCCCGGTGATGGTGACAGAAATCGCAATTGGAAGAAAAACTCAAAAAAATGCTGTCGGTGCATTTGTTTCCCTTGGTCACCCTAAATGGAGATATATTGGAGTGTTAGGTTTGATCGCTGGAGTTTTTATCCTTTCCTTTTACAACGTTGTAGCAGGATGGGCTTTTGGATATTTTGTACAGCTATCCCTAGGCAATTTTGAAATCGGCAATCAGTTTGGAGAATACATCAACAATATTGGACGAGTTGGACTTTATGCGATAATCTTCATGTTTTCTACAGCATACGTGGTGAGCAGGGGTATTTCAGGAGGTATAGAAAAAGCATCAAAGGTACTGATGCCAGCGCTTTTGGGATTGATTATTATTTTGGTCATTTATTCAATGACTCTTCCACATGCGTTTGAAGGTATTGCATATTACTTGATCCCACAATTTTCTGAAATCAACTTTAAAGTAATTTACAATGCACTCGGGCAGGCATTTTTCTCACTTTCACTGGGAATGGGAGCCTTGATAACCTATGGCAGTTATGTTTCCAAAAAGGATAACATTATTTCTTCTGCAGCTCTAATTACTTTGTCGGATGCGGGAATCGCCTTTCTTGCAGGTTTGATGATGTTTCCATTTGTAGCCTACTTAAGCAATGGAGATATGGCATCAATCGAAGGAGGCCCAGGATTTATTTTTACTATTTTACCAGGAGCTTTTGAGAGTATCGGACCGATCGTAGGAAGAATTGTCGGCGCTTTGTTTTTTCTGTTATTAGCTTTTGCCGCCCTTACTTCCACTATCTCTCTGCTTGAAGTACCAGTGACTTACGCTGTGGACGAACTAAAAGTAGAACGAAAATATGCCGTTTGGTTTATCGCCTTATTTATATTTATGATGGGTGTTCCGTCACTGATTTCCAGTGGGGATTCCAATTATTTTACCAATTTCATTACCTATATCGGCAATGATAAAGCGACAAGTTTCATTGATTTTGTCCAACATGTAGGGAGCGACACTTTGTTGCCGTTAGGAGGATTTCTTATTACAATTTTCACTGCCTATGTGTGGAAAAAGCAAAATCTAAACAAAGAAATAGAAACCGGGCATCCTGGGTTTAAAGGAACGTTGGTAGAAAAATATATCGACTTTGCAATAAGTTACCTTTGCCCGGTCGTATTGGGAGTAATATTTATTCTTACCATATTAGACCGCTTTTTTGGAGTACATATGTTTTAGCTTGTAATAATTTTTATAGATAACAGCATAACCAATTGCTGATAAGTAACAAAATTTGATGCTGTATATGTAAAATTCATGCTTTTTTAACCGATCATTTTAGTAAATTTAGTTCACTAACTTTACTAACTATGAATACGTCACGAAGAATCTTTCTTAAAGCATCTGCCATTTCAGGATTGGGGCTTTCATTGGTCCATCAAAATCTTTTAGCCAGTCTGATTTCACAAGAATCTCCATACCAAATGACTCCTCTAAGAAATAATGTTGGTTTTTTTACCGAGCGTGGAGGAACAATTGGGTGGATGATCACAAAGGATGGAATAGTTGTAGTAGATACTGAATTTCCTGAGCAAGCACAACACTTAATTGAAGCCATCAAAAAACAATCAACCAAACAAATCGACCTTTTGATTAACACACATCATCATGGCGATCATACCAGTGGAAATATTGCTTTTAAAGGTATTACGAATATGGTATTAGCCCATGAAAATTCTAAAAAGAACCAAATGCGCGTTGCCAAAGAAGGCGGAAAAGAAGATGTACAACTCTATCCCGACACAACCTTTACTAAAGAATGGTCTGGCAAGATTGGGAATGAGCTCATTTCTCTGAAGTATTTTGGCCCGGCTCATACTGATGGTGATGCCATTATTCATTTTGAAAATGCTAATATTGCCCATATGGGTGACCTGGTTTTTAACAGGCGTTATCCTTTCATTGATAAATCTGCAGGAGCTTCCGTTCAAAATTGGATTGAAGTACTTGAAATGGCTCAAAAAAATTATGACAACGACACCAAATTTATATTTGGGCATGCGGGCGATGGTTTTGATGTGGTAGGGAATAAAAATGATATCAAAGCATTTCAAAATTATTTGTCCAGATTGCTGGACACGGTACAGTCGGCAATAAAAGCTGGAAAAAGCCAGGAAGAGATCATGAAAATCCAGGCCATTGCAGGTGCTGACGAATGGAAAGGAGATGGAATTGACCGGTCTTTGTCTGCAACGTATGAAGAGCTTACAAGCCAATAAAAATCCTAAAAACAAAGATTTTATTGGAAGCTAAATTCAATACAAAAGTGGATTATGGGAAGGGTATAGCTGAAAATTCTTGAAATATCAACTGATGGACTTTTCACTTTACATGAATGTTCAGCAAAACTAAAATAAGGCACTGACCTGCATGCGGCCAATATGGACGGCGTCATTGTTTTCAGATTTTCTTCCTTCATAACTCATAGACAATTGAAGACCCATTAGAATTTTTTTCTGAAATATTAGACTCCATGAATAGTTCTGTCCGGGTTGCAATGCCTCCAACATTTCATAGGCTACCGGAGTATTAACATTTCCGTCATACTGGATATCACTATATTTCAAGAAGGCATCAAGTGACAAATCTGCTGCCTTACTGATTCGCAAATTGGATATTATTTCATGGATTTTCGCTTGTTCACCAAGGTCACTAATCGTATTAACCTTTTCAGAAAACCCATACAAGACGGATAGTCTAAGATTTGTATTTGGTTGCCAGGCAATTTCGGGTAGTACTTTATATCGGTCGATGGTGTAATTCCTACCTAGTAAATAATCTGAACTGCTGGCAGAAGTACCCCACAAATACATCAATTTTAAGTTATAGGTTTTACTCACATTCACCCGGGTGTTAGCAGAATACTCATCCCGGTCAATTTGTTCGAAACCTTGAGACATCAATTGCTTATTCCCTGATTTTAAATATCCGAAATCCAATCCCAGACCCGGATTTGACCTGTTATAAAAAATTCGGCTTCGTATAGTTTCTTTGAGCGAAAGTAAATCTTCTTCAGGAATATCATTATAAAACGGCAGTATCCTGGCTGCAATATCCGTGTTGGTGAGACGTTTGGTAATGTTCCACGATGAAGCGGATGAAATCCTTGACAATAGTTTTTTAATGCCATTTGCATCTTTCCAGTTTCTAGGAAGTTCAAAATTTAAACGATAGTTAAAATTATTTTCATAGGCGAAAACGTAATCTTTGGTTGGCACAAATATTTTGATGTAGTTTTTTTCATCAGCATTAATAGCAATATAAAACTCACTCAAATCCTGCACACCGTCTCCATTATCGTCTCTCCAGGTATGTGTGCCTTCACCCGTGGGTACAGGAACATAAACAAATTCTCTTTTCAACTCGCGGCCATTCCCGATTGTATAGGTCAAATCTGATTTGATATGCTTCTTCAAAAAACTAGCATACCAGTCTGTTCGAATAATCAAAGTCTCCTCGCTTTTAGGCCCTCCGGCAACCAGGTAATTCTTATTGTCTCTGTAAGTCAAAAGAAAATTTAATAGTTGATTTGGAGAGAGCGTGGAATTGATGAATAAATTAGTGGTGCGGGATTGATTGCTAGTTTGCATTGCTCCCGCCATCGGGCTTTTATCTTCCCGAAGACTGTATGATATCCCAAATTTTGTTTTCAATGAATCATTGCTATTCACGAAAAACCGATGTTCCCGATAATTCATGCTTGAACTGATGATCGAATCAGAAGCCAAGGCCATAACTTCATTTTCGTCAATAGTTAGTTTATAGCCAGGTACGAATAATTTTGTTTTATAATATGCCTCAGCATTTATTCTATTCCAATCGGAATGAAATATCTCCGTCGTGTTTCTAAGCAAAAAAGCATTTGTAATGAGTTGGAATTTGCCAACTGATTGCGAATAATCCATGTATTGCTGGGTGCCGTCAATATAGATATCCCGTTTCCGTTTTACGATTTTATATCCTAGCCTATTCAATGCATCTTTTTCGAAGTTAATGGCCGCGTTCAAAATATGGTCAGCAGATTTGTCGCTGGAGTCCGTGGGTGTATAATTCCAATCCCGATCAAATTCGACATATCGATATCGATCTATTGGATTAAAAAACGAATTATCAAATTCAAAATCGGTATTGGCGGATAGCAGATATTTTTTCAAAAAACGGACAGGCCTTTTTGTCGAAGCAATCCCTCCTTTAACAGCAAATCCATGATCATTTTCATCATCAAGATCAGAAAATAGGTTTAAGTCGTTATTTGAAAAAGCCACTTCGGCATACACTTTTTCATATTTGGTAAGATCAACTCCTCCTCCTATGGTAATCATTTCTTTTTTATTTGGAGCTGGTATTTTTGAAATTGGAGCATAACTACCTTGTTTCACATTATTCTCTGGTGAAACCCACGCGAAGATTCTGCCATTTGCAGTATTTTTTGTCAGGATATAATCTCCTTTTCCAGATCCTAATTCACTAAATGAAACCCGATATAATACAGTATCTGCATTGTTTGAGTAGCGAAAGACCTGAATTGGATTGGAATCTATGTCCAGGGTATCTACTAGCTCATAGAGTATTTCATCCTGATTAAATTCCACTTCCTGCGCACTCAATTTTACTGCCTTATCAAGATCATCGCCTATAGTTCGCATCAACTCTTTATCTGTTTCGTTGAGGCTTATAGTTAGTGGATTGTTTGGATTGTCTTTTTCTGAGTAATAATTAAATGAAAAGTTGGCTTTCCCAAATTTCTGGTAATGGCTAGCCGCCAAAACACTCCGACTGTAATTCTGATCCGAATATTCAACATCGATTCGTATTCGCGAAAATTTGGTGATCAGGATTTTGCTAGTAAACTGAATCTCTGCCTTATTATAATCAATCACGTAGTCGTAATTGAATCCGCGCTGCAATTGCACCCCATCTACAAATACTTTTTCTGAATTTGCCAGGATAATGATAAAATCACTCGTGTTTGGGATGGTAATTCGATAGGGACCGGATACTCCCTCTTCCGCTTCTATTTGTATTGATGCAAATTTACCTTTTGCTACACTAACGCCCAACGAAGTTTCTGCTAAGGATTTTTGGCCAATGTTATAACTAGTGCTGAGCATCCCTCCCTGCACGTTTTTATAATAACGTAAAAACTCAGACTCTTTATTTCGGAATACCACATCTCCCCCCTTCAGAGAGAACTTGTCGTTATACAACTCAATAAATATATTGTCAAAATCCTGGATTTGGGCCGTATTTCCTTCAGGCTGAAAAGGAACATTCTGATCCGTGATAGAAGCCCTAATATTTAGGTCGTCTCCAAGTTTGCCTTCCAATTGCAAGTTTAAAGCTGAGTTTACGACTACATTTTGGGTATTACCAAAAGAAATTCCTCTGCTTAGACTTCCGCTTTTCTGTAGGTTATCAGTCGGGAAAAGTTCAACTTTCTGATCTAAAACACTAGTCCCATCTTTTGGCTTTGCTGATGAATAAACCATTTGTTCCTTGTATGCGACGAGGTCTTTTCTTTGAAAAGTTTTGTGTAACTGATAGGGAATGGTCTGATAGCAAATTGTAATCGAATCCAACGTTTGATCAACATCAAAATAGATCATGCCTGAATTCGGATCATAATGATAGGAAACATTGGATTGCTCCCTAAAAAATATACTTTCAGGAATGACAGTCAGCGAATCCAGTATATGCTCAGCTCTGGAAACAGCTATAGGCTTGCATGTTTCATGCTCGGATTGAGCAAGTCCCAATACTGGAATCAACCAACACAAGAGCACCCAAGTCCTTAACATGAACCACTCATTTAACTTCAAACCAAATTCCAAAATTTTAGCCTAAAGCTAAGTCATACTTTTGAACAATTCAAAAGTGAGATTTGCTTCTCTTGAATTTGGAAACGGACCTTTTAAGATACATGGATAGGATATAAAAATTCTGAATTACTTCCATTAGCGTTTTTTTGTATTAAAACCGTTTTCTAACTAAATGGCCTTTGGTATAGAAAAGCTAAACTTACTCCCCTTCCCATCATCGCTGATTAAGGATATCCTACCTCCATTTCGCTCAACAAACTCTTTACAGATAATCAATCCCAAACCAGTGCCCTTTTCACCTGATGTTCCCTCAGTTTTAAATTGAGTATCTACACGAAAAATTTTTTCCTGATTTTCAGGACTGATCCCAATTCCTTCATCAAGTATGCTTACATTCCAAAATGAACTCTTATCTGTAACAGTTATTTTTATAGCTTTCCCAGCAGGTGTGAATTTTAATGCATTGCTAAGCAAATTTCTTATCACAGTATTGATCATTTCTTTGTCGCCATAACTTCTTATTTTATCCGGTATAGAAAAATCAATAACTACACCTTTCTCTTTTGCCAGAACATTATGAAAATTTATATTCTCGACAATGACCTCTCTCAATTCAAAGTTTACAGGTTCAAATATTATTCTATCCGTTTGTGTCATAGACCAGGTAAGTAGATTTTCAAGTAAACGGTAAATTCTCCTTGCTGAATCATTCACTACTTTTATCCCTTTTTCCTTATCTTCTTCATCTAGATTATGGTAATCCTCGGTCATCAATTGACTAATTGAAAGCAAACTGGAAAAAGGATTCTTTAGATCATGCGCAATGATGGAAAAAAATTTATCCTTGGTGACATTAATCTCCTTAAGATTATTTTCGGACTCTATAAGTTTAAGATTAGCCTGGTTTATTTTCTCATTCTGAATCCTTAACAAGCGGTTTGTTTTTAATTTAAGTAAATACTTATAGAGAAATCCAACAATTGTAATTAGAATAAAAATTTCTATCAGGAAAAACCACCATGTTTTCCAGAATGGAGGAGTAACAATAATTGTCAGTTCATCTGTTACAATTCCCAAGATACCATCTGCGTTTTCAGAGCGAACTTTCAGTGTATATTTTCCAGGGTCGATATTGGCAAACGTTATAAAATTCCTATTCCCAACATCGTTCCATGTATTGTCGAGTCCTTCCAGGATATATTGATATCGCAAATTATCATGACCCGGACTATTCAAAGCAGCATACCCAATTGAAAAAAAACGATACTTATAATTCAGAATGATCTCGTCAGTAAAGGATATATTTTTTTGAAGAAAATATTGTTCTCCTTTCTTAATGATTTTGTTAATAGAATTGGAACCGGAAGTATCAGGTAATGTAATCACTTCGTGTCCTAAAATTTCAAGACTGGTAATAACCATTTTCGACTTATTTTCATCTACATAATCGAGTTTTGGATCAATGATATTCAATCCATATACACCACCAAAATACAGCATGCCGCTATGACCCCTATGAAAGGCACCTCCATTGAATTCATTACTTTGCAATCCATCCTTTGTACTGAAATTCTTGACTTTTAATGTATTTGCGTTAAATCTGCAAATTCCTCTATTGGTACTCAACCATAAATCATCCCCCTCACCAGGCAGTATTCCGTAAATCACTTCATTTGGCAAGCCATCATATATACCGAACCGTTGAAATTTCCCAGTTTGCGGATCAAACTTATTCAATCCATTGTTGGTGCCGACCCATAGACTACCACTATCCTCTTCAAATATGGAAAAGACAATATTATCAGAAATAGTTTCCAGGTTATCGGGATCAAAAAGGAAGTGCTTGAATATGCCAGATTTAATATCCAGGCGATTTAATCCACCGCCATATGTACCAATCCATAAATATCCATTCTTGTCCTGGTAAATTGCTGAATAAACAAAATCATTGGAAATACTATTGGAATCCTGATCATCATGTAAATACCTTTTAAATGTGTGCATCTCTGGATCAAAAAGATTTAATCCAGTTCGTGTGCCTACCCATAGTCGACCTTCTTGATCTTCTTTGATGACACGTACCGAATTACTAGAAATACTCAAACTGTCTGCGTCATTTTTCTTAAAATGGGTAAAGGTTCTGGATCTAGGACGAAAAAGGTTTAACCCGCCGCCATCTGTCCCAATCCAAATCCTGTTTTTACTATCCTGGTAAACATTACGTACAGATGAATGAGAAAGTGATTTTTCATTATTCGGTTCATGATCAAAAAATTCAACTTTACCGGAATTAAGATCGAGCATATTTAGTCCTTTGTCATTTGTCCCAATCAATAAAAAATCGTCATTAGTCTCCCAAATATTCCAGATAAAATTACTTGACAAACTATATTTATTTAGTGGATTATATCCGATCAATCCGAATTTATGTCCAGAGGGATTGTATATACTAATTCCTGCCCCGAAAGTGCCAAACCAGATCTTTCCTGCCAAATCTTCAAAAATACAGTTTATTCCATTTTCAGATAAACTTTGAGGATCAGCAGGATTGTTCCTGAAATTAACATACGCATTAGTTTTGGTATCAATCCGATATATTCCCTCCTCAAAAGTTCCGTACCAAAGATTCCCTTGCTTATCTAAAAGAATGGATTTTATGGAATTATTAGCCAAACTATGAGAAACATCATCCGTTTTGAATATTGAGTTGATTTTTCCACTTTGGGTGCTAAACTTGTACAAACCATCCGATGTACTTAACCATAAATTTTGCTGGTTGTCCATTACCATTTTCTCTATCTGCACATTATGATTTCCAAAAGTTTCTGTTCCAATTGTGCATTGATTAATGAGTAAATTTTTTATTTGATCATATCGAAATAATATATTGCCTACTCCAGCCCAAATATTACCATTGTTATCGTGTAATATGGCCATGCCATTACTTTTTGAATAACCCGGATTATCGACATTAATTGAAAGGAAAGACGCATCACCTGCTTTCTTAATAAATATACCCTTACTCGTGCCAACCCAAATATCTCCATTAGGTAGCGGGTTAATATTAAAAATCTGTATTTCCATCAGGTCTTTAAATTGGACCTGGTTTGTCACTAGATCAATCATATTTATTCCAGACGAGGTGCCAACCCAAAGCTTTTTGTTACCATCTTCCACCAGGTAAGATATGGTATCGCCAGATAATTTATGAAGCATTTCTTTGCTCGTATACCTTGAGAAAATTTCCAGTTTGGGATCAAAGCGTGTGAGCCCCCCTTTTGAACCAAACCAAATTTGAGCTTTACTATCTTCATAAATTATTTCGGTCCATTTATTGGCCAAACTATATGGATTGCCAGGTTCGGGGCGAAAAATTCGAAACCTTTGCCCATCGTATTTATTTAGTCCATCTTCAGTACCAAACCACATGAATCCTTTTGAATCTTGGTAGATACTGTAAACAGAACTTAATGAAAGTCCGTCATTTATGGTAAGCCTCTCAAATCTCAATTGATCGTTTTGAGCTAACGCGGAAATTTTTAGCAAGAAAAGGAAGTAAAAAAATAGCCCATATACATGATACCTATTTTTCATTACTTAATGTGGACCGTGAACTTAATATTTATGGTATACTAAGTTAATCAGAATACGACCCATTTTCAAGATTTTCTACTTTTCGGAATCCATTTTAAAAAAGAGATGCATCTATTATCATTATAAACAAAAAACTTTCCAAATAGTGCTTTTATGGGATAATGGGCAAATCTATATAAAAAGTGGTGCCTATTCCTTCCTCAGAATTAAACCAAATGGTGCCATTGGCATGTTCTATTCCTTTTTTTGTAATGGCGAGTCCAAGTCCTGATCCGGTATATTTTGTGCTGAAATTTGGTGTGAATACTTTATCCCGGATATGCTCTGGTATTCCACTGCCGTTATCTTTGATCTCTATGCGCACTTTATCCTTTTCGAAAGACGATAAATTTACTTCTATTTTTGCCGCATTTTTTTCATTAACAGCCTGAAATGCATTAATAATTAGATTTGAAAACGCTCTCCCCAGCCATTTTCGATCACCCTCTATCATAAACTTTCCAGGCTCGATATGAGTTTTGATACGCCCTAACTCTTTTTTATTGTAAAGTTCTATCGTTTCCTGAAGTAAAATACTTATATCCAGGCTTTCGAGTTGCGGAGTAGGCATTTTGGCAAAATCAGAAAAAGAAGTAGCGATATCGCTCAAAGTCTCTATCTGCTCCAACAGAGTATTGATCTGTTTTTGTTTTTTCCCGGATTCTCCATCATCACCACCTTTATCATCAATTACTCGCTTCATGTGTTGCAAAGTGAGTTTCATGGGTGTTAAGGGATTTTTGATCTCATGTGCCACTTGTCTTGCCATCTCCCGCCATGCACTTTCTTTCTCGCTTTTTGCTAGTGCTTGCTTACTATACTCAAGATTTACCAGCATTCGGTTGTATTCCGATACCATCATCCCGATTTCATCATCGGAATTCCAACTTAACGGTTCATTGAATGTTGAAAGTGTGGTACGTTTGATTTTTTGTGTGATCAATCGCAAAGGAAAAGTGAGCCCACGGGAAACAAAAAAGGAAACAAAAAGAAAAATGATAAAGACAAAAGTGAATATGTTGATAATATTTGATAGCACTTCCACAATATTAAGTTCGAGATCGCGCTGTGATGCAAAAAAAGGCAAACTCAAAATGCCAATGATTTCACCCGTCTCGTATGATCGCACACTAACATAGGCATTTTTGAATATTAACAATCCTACCTGTTCTTCCAGCACAAATGCAGATTCTGATTCTTCAATAATTTTTATATATGCTCTTGGCTCGATGTTGCTGGAAAGAATCTCACTTTGATAAATCTGGAAAAGACTTGATCCAATCAACCTCCCATTGGTATTGAAAACATTTATATCCAAATCCGCGATCTCTGCCATCTGAAAGATTTCTTCCGAGAGGCCCTCTTTATCACGCGTTGTATTGTAATCATTTAAGGGGCCTGAAATTTTAGTACTAAGGTTCTCTGCAAATTCCACATATTGAGCTTCCAGTGATGATTTAAATGTCTGTACAATGATGCTTACCGTAGTTACACTTACAATGATTAACGGAGTAAAAAAAGCGAAATTTAAGTATAGTTGAATCTTCGCCGAGTAGTTCAGCTTAACATGTTGCACCTGTTGATAAAATGTGACAACGAATAGGATCAGTAATATGGTAAAAATATAAATCAAAAAAAGGAAACTAAAATTGGCGAAACGTGACACCAATGTTGGCTCCTTAGCAGATACGATTACGAAACGATTATTTTCTCCCAGGAAGGCTTTATGATTATATCCTTGAATGTGTACACTTTTTTCAAAAAGCTGATCGGCATTTTCAACAAACGCTGCAAGATTTTTACGATAATTAAATTCACCATAATTGTACTGTAGCTCTTTCCCGTGAAATACTCCATAGCTATATCGCTCTGTGCCGTCGATTAGTTGAGCATCCAGGTTTTCATTGAGCAAAAGTGGAAAAACAGAATTTGGCACAAGGCGTTTTTGCCGAAGATCCAGTAAGATGTATCCGATGACTTGGTCGCGGTCAGAAATCTCAATAAAATCCATGTACCGGGATGTGGCTTGCCCTCGAGCCTGATTTATAAAATACAGGCCTTCTGTTTCAGTTTTAAACTCACTCAACTTTGATTTGAAATCGAAATAATTTTCTTTCAGATTGAATTGCTCAAAAGGCTCACCACGGGAATTGAAAACATAAATCTGAATATCAAATTTATCAAGATTGTTTAGGTATTCTCTACGTATCTTTTTTTCAATGATCAACTTTGATGCAAAAGGGCTAAATAACCTTTTTTGTATAAAGAAATCCTCCTTTATCAATCGGGAAACATCATCCAACTGAAGTTCTGTAAAGAAATTTCGTTCTACCAGCAATTGATTTGCCAGCCGCGATTTGTTAAAGTTGGTACTACTCTGGTAGTATTGGTAATTTGCATATACACCAATAATAGCTCCTGGAAGACCAAAAGAGAAAAAATAAATAAAGGTGAGGTATTGAATTTTACCAATAAACCGGGTTAATTTAAAATGGTTGATAATCAAAAAGAAAACTAGATTAACACCCATCACCACTTCGAAGTCCCACCGGAGAATCAATGCAAATAGTAAAAAAGCAACAACACCAATCAACATCGCAAAATAAATACCATACTTACTGTGTTGGGTAAGTTTATTGACAAGTCGGAAACTGATATGAGCAAAGAGAAAATACACAACCACACTGATAAAGAACAATGCATAGCTGATGACTTTTAAATAATTAAACTCCAGTTGCTGTGAAATATCCATGGACCACTGCGAATCAACATTTAGCGTTTTCATGGTTTGGTGATGTACTGCCAGCCAAAAAAAACTAAAAAAGAAACATATCCCTGCTGTTATAACTTTTGAGCGATTCGTCCCTTTTAGCATACGTTTTACCCCGTCCGATTTCAGGAAGTGATTAAAAATATAAATACCTAAAAAAAGTAATGAGATTAAGTTCAGAAGCAAATCGCCAAAAGAAGGATTGACCAGCGATGATGCATAATATTTCGGATCAAACAAGTCGATATAAACAAAATCCAGTGGAAATCGGGTAATCAACATCAGGCTCCTGATAATGATAATGCTTGAAAGCAAAAACACAAAACCATTTATAATTTGCTTCTCCTTCACAAAGACTTTCAACTGTGACTTTACAAAAATTCCAAGGAATAAGAATGAAATAAGAATTAAGGCAATTATGATGGCACTCGATACTCTATCTGAATTTGTATAGGTATTGCCAAATTTTACTGAGAAAAGGTACTTTCCATCGATGGAAATATCCTGGTATTCTTCACTAGAAGATCCCTGGATTTCAAAATTTGGATCTGTAAATATGTGTTCATTATAGGTATTTTTTAAATACTCGTTTACGACGGCGGATGATTCGGTCAATGGTATTAAAAATACGACTTCTAATGGTTTATTTTCATGTAAAAAAACCTCTTTCCGAACAATAAATTTACCTCTGGTTGTTTCAATAAAGCGCAATGTAAACTCTCCTAAAATGTCTCTTCCGATTGGTGAAAACAAATTATTAGACCAGAATACTACCCTTTTGTTTGAGAACATATAGTAGGGATATTTGCATGGTTTCAGTAGTGCATTGAATGTCAGGTTTGATTCACTCGAAATTATTGATCCAATCTCTTTTATTATAGGTTCTATATATTCTATTTCATTCGTGAGTTTGTTAGTAATTCGAATTGCATTTTTTTCTGGTTGGTTCTGTTTTGAAATAAAAAAATAGGCAAATCCAACAGTTAGTATGAAAGTTACTAGAGAAAACCATAAAAAAATGAAGCTATGTCCTTGTTTTGCACTCACTATGCTAAAACTTTTGATTCAAAATAAAATTATGAAACCTAGGGGAGATTCCTACACATAGCGACAAAAAGGAATCAAAAAATAGAGATTACGGCTTCCTGGCTAGTTGCTACTAATCACAAATTCGATATTTTTAGCTTTCGGCTTTCTGCTGCTTCCATTGCACGTCGATGCTCTTTACTTTTTTTATACCAAAAATAACCAATAACCATTGCCAATAAATAAGGCATTATAAATAAATAAAGTATCCCCGTGTTAAGTTTAGCTGCAAAACCAATACCATCTTCGTTTATATTTGTTTCAACAGAAGCTTTGCACATAGCACATTGCGCCAGAGCAGTTGATGAATTCACCAAAATGAAAACTAATGCTGTTGCCAGAAAATTGAGTGTTTTAACCTTAATCGTATTCATCGTTAATGCAAATAATAAGGGCTAATCATTAAATAAACGATTACTCCGGTAATGGAAACATACAACCATATTGGAAAAGTATATTTAACCATTTTTTTATGCTTTTCAATTTTTTGAAAGACTCCAAAATAAATCGCTGACAATACTAATGGAACGACAATAAATGCCAATAGAATATGAGTTAGAAGAAAAAAGAAATAAATATTTCGGATGATCCCTTCACCCCCAAACTTTGTCGAAGGGGCATTGCTGTGATATATTATGTAAAAAACCAAAAACAGCGATCCTAGTATAAATGCTGTAATCATGGATATTTTATGATTTGTTACTCTTCCGGTTTTTACAAAAAATACGCCCAAAATCAAAATAAGAGCTGTTAACGAGTTGATAATCGCATTGTAAAATGGAAGTGAAAATATCCATGACGACACCTCATTTGTATTTTCTTTTGGCAGAAACATCAACACAGCAACCAAAACCGGTATAATGATTGAAATAATAATAAAAAGCCTTTTAAAAACTCTACTTCCCTCCATATAAAAATTACTTGCCTTTTTTCAATATCTTTAATTCTAAAATCAATTGATCCGTCTCTTCAACATCAAGTCCATTGTAAACGCCTCGAATTCGCTTGTTCGGATCCACTAATACCAGATTATTGAGTTGATTATCTTCTTTATTTTTCAAAGCTATACCGCATGTCAAAAATGATTCAAGGTTTTGATTTTCCATATACGCTATGCTGCTATTTTTTTGATCTAAACCCACTGCATCACATTGTGATCTTAAATCAGAAATATTATCAGAATCTCCATCGGTGAAAAGCACAAAAAAAGGTGATCCGATTTCAAAAAATGCATCCTGTATTCGAACCAACTCGACAAGTTGCTCCTCGAACCTTTTTGGTTCTTTAGTGTGAAGTACACCAAACACCAGATAATTATGAAGTTCCTTTAATTGAATTATTCCCCCGTGCTCTACCAGAAAATTGGCATTTGGAACATGATGTGGGCTTATGGAATTCGCACAATCAGGAATACCATTTTCGAAAAGAAATGGCACTTCAAATGTATTCGTACCAAATATTTTTAAGAACAAAAAAATGGATACGGGAATAGCCAGTGTCAGTATCAGGAAAGCAAGTTTCTTCATTATTTACAGATTGCACAAAGGTAAAATAAAAAAGTCAGTGGTACTCTATGAGTTCGTACTGACTTTTTTATTTTATTTATGGAATCCTATCGCACACTCAAAATTGCTCCACCTTCATAGATCAATGCAATCACAAACCAGACTACAAAGATTAAGGGTAAAGCTATAGACCAGATAAGCACTTTCGTTTCATGCTTAAGGTGCATAAATTCAGAAATAATATAAAATGCTTTTACAAAGGTTAATCCTACAAATATGGAAACCTTCATCCATTTCCAATGCTCAGGTAAAGAAAACGCAAACACAAACTCAATGATGGTGATCAACAATAAAAGACCTGCAATCTTCCATAATTTGCCTATTTCAGTCTTATTTGCTGGTTTTACTTCGATGTGAGAAATTTCTTCTAACAATGCCATATCTCTGAATAATTTAAATCAAGTAGAAAAACGTAAATACAAATACCCATACCAGGTCCACAAAATGCCAGTATAATCCAACCTTTTCGACCATTTCATAATGACCTCTTTTTTCAAAGGTACCTACAGAAGCCTGGTAAAATACAATCACATTCAGTAGCACGCCACTCAACACATGGGTACCATGGAAACCGGTAATAAAGAAAAACAAATCCGCAAAAAGCTGTGGGCCATACTCATTTCTAGAAAGATTTGCACCAAAAAAATCGACACCAGCTTGTAAAATACCATCGCCATTTAAATCAATGCCCCAACCTTCTTTACCTGATCCGGTAATAAAATGGGTCCATTCCCAGGCCTGACAACCAAGGAAAGCCAAACCACCAACAATGGTCCAAAGCATCCATTTCATAACATTTTTTCGATCCATCCGATGCCCAGCTTCAACGGCCAAAACCATTGTCACACTACTCATAATCAAAATAAATGTCATAAGACCCACAAAGGCCAATGGAATGGAAATCCCGTGCAGAAATGGAAATCCATCAAATATTTTCTCTGGAATAGGCCAATATTCCCTTGATGGAATGAAAGCTGAATGAACTCCTGAATATGCCTGATGACTATATCTCAGTAAACCATAAGTAATCAATAGACCCGAAAAGGTAAACGCATCTGACAAAAGAAAAAACCACATCATGAGTTTTCCATAACTTGCCTTCATCGGGGATACGCCTCCATCCCAAAGGTTTTTATTGGAGTGTTCTGCTATAGCTGTTGACGCCATATAGGTTATTTTTTGTTATAAATTGAATAATAAGAATACATATAAATAGACCCAAAGACCACCTAAAAAGTGCCAATAGGTCATACACATTTCGATCTGCAATAAATTTTTTGCATGGATTTTTAATCTTAACGAGGATATAAATGTGATCAAAAGAAATATTAATCCACTAATAAGATGTAATCCATGAAGACCGGTAAAGATATAAATGAATGATCCTGATGCATAATTGCTAACAAAATATACATTTTCATTAATCAGTTCAGACCAGGAAATATATTGACCAATTAAGAATAATATACCCAGTGAAACTGTAATTAACAACATCCATTTTACACGCTGAAGCAGATCTTTTTTAGCTGCAGAATACGCCAAATGCATCGTTAAACTACTCATTGCTATGACAATTGTGTTTAATAAAAATATTCCTGGGAGTTTGAAGGATAACCAATTTCCATCAGCCTGTTTCACAATAAAAGCACTAGTCAATGCTGCAAAGAGCATGACGATCGAAACGATAAACAACCACAATGCAAACTTTTTAGGGTGCATCGATAATGTTGCCTTTGGTTCTCCGATATGAACTTGTTGATTCACCATTATATTTTATCTACAAGAAATGCAATCTGAACTATGGGCAAATATAAAAATGAGCTATACATTATTTTCAATGCTGATTTCCTAGAATTATTCCTCATAAGACTAAAAGTCTGTGCAAGGAACAATACACCGCAAACTGTCGCAATGATCGCTGAGTTGATCCCTGCTACACCAAATTTCGCAGGCAACAACCCCAGAGGCAATAAAAACAGCGTATATATCATAATATTAATTGCTGTGCGCATATCTTTTTTTCCATTTGCCGGAAGCAATTTAAATCCTGCCTTTTTATAATCTTCATCAGCGAGCCATGCAATCGCCCAAAAATGAGGAAACTGCCATATAAACTGAATGCCAAAAATAATCCAGGCTTCATAGGATATATGACCTGTCGCTGCAACCCAACCTAAGAGGGGTGGCAGTGCTCCGGGAATTGCTCCCACAAATACAGCTACCGGCCCTACTCTTTTTAAAGGAGTATAAACAAAACAATACATCAACATCGAGACTACTGAGATCAAGAGCGTCAATACATTGGTAAAAGCAAAAATCAAGGAAAATCCAATGAGTAAAAGCGTGATCGCAAAGATAGTAGCTTCCCATTTACTTACCCTATTTGTTGGCAATGGTCTTCCCATGGTCCTTTTCATGACCTTGTCATATTCTACCTCGATAATTTGATTTATGGTAATCGATCCCCCACTTACCATAAAACCACCTACACAAAACGCGATGAAATTGCTCCAGTTCACTACTCCTTGGCTCCCAAGGATAAAACCAAAGCCCGATGAAAAGGCCACCAAAAAGCTTAACCTCACTTTTAAAAGCTCATAATAACTTTTTAGTTTTAAAGCTAATAATGAAGTAATGCCAATATTTTGTGTTGTTCCTGTCATATTAACTGGTGGCAATGTTGCTTTTTGAACTTCTGATAAGTAAAAACATATAATAAAGCACCCCAAATATGATGGTACTAAACAATAAATGAATCGGTTGAATAAAGGGTGGTATCCCAAAATAAGCCATTATTACTCCACTCAACATTTCAATGAAAATGAGTAGAACAATATATTTCCCCATATTCCTGATCAAAGTAGATTGATGCCTGTTTTTTAACAAGATGTATAACAACACACCATGCAATCCAAGAATCAAAAGGGAAAAAGACCTGTGGACAAAAAAACTTATCCCAGCCATACTAATCCAGGTGTCTCTAAACGCAAATGCCAGATCTGAGGCAATCATATCAATGGTTTCTCTTACCTGTGTTCCCAAAATGATTTGTATCCCCATGGTAGTCAAGCATGCAATGGTCAATAAAACCAATATTTTTTCATTCTTTGTTGAGATAGACAACAATGAAGTTTTCCGAATTCTAAAATTGATATAGATTAACAATAGAACAATAAGTAACGCCAATATCATATGTATGGTTATCACCCAAGGCATAAGATTAGTCGAAACTACGATTGATCCTATCCAACCCTGAAATCCAACCAGAAAAAACGAAAAAACAGATAAATAAAAAACAGTCCTATCTTCTTTAAAATAGGTTATCGAACCAATCATCATAGCAAATATTAAAAGTCCGATTGTCGCCCCAACTAGTCGATTTACATACTCTGTCCAGGTTTTGTAAACGTTAAAAGTCGATTCCTCACTGACTGATTCATCATGTGTAATTTGCTCTGCCTTATTTGACATTCCAAAAAAACTAAGGTACTTGGCAAATCGATCATTTTTCTTTTGCCTATACGCCACAAAATCTTCTTTGTAACTTTCCGGCAACTCAGAAACATCCGTTGGTGGCACCCAATTACCAAAACATTTAGGCCAATCCGGACAACCCATTCCTGAGCCAGTACTTCTAACAATCCCTCCTACCAAAATCAGGAAATACACAGCAATAAGCGTAATAAAACTTAACTTTTTGAAGGCAATATTTTTCCTGACATTATTCATTAAGACTTCACTTTCGACTTAAGTTCAGCCACAATTTTGGCCTCGTGTTGTAAGTTAGATTCTGGAGTTTCTGACAATGGCACTGTCTGCGGAATAAAGTCTTCCTTTGCACCAGGTTTACTATAGTCATATGGCCAACGATGAACAGTTGGTAGTTCGCCAGGCCAGTTACCGTGTCCAGGTAACCGAGGAGTTGTCCATTCCAACGTGTTGCTGTGCCATGGATTTAGCGGTGCTTTTTTACCTTTAAATATACTATAGAAGAAATTAAAAAGGAATATCAATTGAGCAGCAAATGTTATGATAGCGGCAATACTCACAAATGCATTCAAATCCACAAAAGTGCTAAAGGCGTCAAAATTTGTAAAAGAATAATATCTTCTTGGAAATCCAGCAATACCTATATAGTGCATTGGAAAGAAAACCATGTATATTCCAACAAATGAAATCCAAAAGTGAATATACCCCAATTTACTATCCATCATTCTGCCAAACATTTTAGGAAACCAATGATAAACACCTGCCATCATACCAAAAAATGCCGCACTACCCATTACAAGATGGAAATGCGCTACAATAAAATAGGTATCATGCAATTGAATATCGATAGCGGAGTTTCCAACAAAAAGTCCAGTCAACCCGCCTGAAATAAAGAAAGAAACCAAGCCAATCGAAAACAACATAGCCGGAGTAAAAATGATGTTCCCTTTCCACAAGGTGGTTAAATAATTAAATACTTTGACTGCTGAGGGAACAGCAATGATAAGTGTGAGTAGCATGAATATGGATCCAAGAAAAGGATTCATCCCACTCACAAACATATGATGAGCCCAAACTACGAAAGAAAGTACCGTTATCCCCAACATCGAGATAATCATCGCTTTATAACCAAATATGGGTTTTCGGCTATTTGTTGCTATAATCTCTGAAGTAATACCCAAAGCAGGCAACAAAACAATATAGACTTCAGGATGGCCTAAAAACCAAAATAAATGCTGAAATAGAATAGGACTCCCTCCCATATTTGGAAGTGCTTCCCCTCCAATATAGATATCCGATAAATAAAAGCTAGTCCCAAAACTTCTGTCAAAAATCAAAAGCAATGCGGCTCCAAACAATACAGGAAAGGATAAAAGTCCAATGATGGCTGTAAGGAAAAACGACCAAATCGTCAACGGAAGCTTTAAAAAAGACATTCCGATGGTTCTTAGGTTGATGATTGTTGTTATGTAATTAATCCCTCCTAAAAGTGTAGAAACAATAAATAAAGCCATGGCGATCAACCACATAGTCATACCTAATCCAGAACCTGACATGGCTTGCGGGAGTGCGCTTAGCGGAGGGTAAATGACCCATCCACCAGATGCTGGACCAGTTTCAATAAATAGAGAAATAAACATGACAACACTGGAAACAAAAAAGAACCAGTAGGACAGCATATTCATAAAACCGGAAGCCATATCCCGGGCACCAATTTGCAATGGAATCAGGAAATTACTGAATGTCCCACTTAGTCCGGCGGTTAATACAAAAAACACCATGATGGTACCATGCATTGTTACCAAAGCGAGGTAAAACTCAGGATCCAATTTACCTGTCGTTGTGATCCATTTTCCCATCAGAGGCCTAAGCCACTCAAGTTGAGCATTTGGAAAACCCAATTGTAACCTAAAGACCAATGACAAAAAACCTCCGATTAAAGCCCAGAATATCCCTGAAATAAGGTATTGCTTGGCAATGGTTTTATGGTCAGTAGAAAATATGTACTTGGTTATAAAATTGTCATGATGTTCATGCGCATGATCCTCTACTGCGTGATCAATGTGCTCATCTACTACTGTTGAAGCCATAAATAGGTATTTTAATTATTTGACTACTGTCAGTTTAATGTTGTTGTTTCTATTTGCGATTTGATCATGGCCAGTTCCTTGAGATTTTCAGGGACCTTAGCCAAATATTCCGGATTTTTTGAAAGCCATGGTTTTTGTTCAGATTTCCACTTTTCATAATCAGCTGGCTCATCTACTACTACCAACAATCGCATGGAAAAGTGTCCTCTTCCACAAACTTCTGTGCAGGCGATCTCATAATTAAACTCAGGATTTCCTGTTTCTACTCTCATATCTGCTGTAGATTTCGTTGGAATAAACCAAAAACGAGTTGGCATACCTGGTACGGCATCCATTTTCAATCTAAAATGAGGAGCAAAAACACTGTGCAAAACATCTCTTGCCCGTATGTGGAATTCTACCGGCTGTCCTTTAGGTAGATGTAATTCACGGGGAGAGAAATCGTCAAAGGCAGCGCGATCAGTAAAGTCAAGACCAAAATCATTAACGGCATCAATTTTCCTGAAATCATAGGCTCCTAATGTTTCATCACTACCAGGATACCTCACTTTCCATGCAAACTGATATCCCATAATTTCAATTATTTCTGCATTTTTTGGTGCCGGAGACATCACTTTGTTCCATACTGATAATCCATAAACAACAAGAGCGGTAAGCACAACAGCAGGCACGATGGTCCAAATAAATTCCAGACGGTTATTATCTGGAAAATATAACGCTTTCCGTTTTGGACTGTGCTGGTATTTAAAGGGGAAATAAAACAAAAGAATTTGAGTGAGTATAAATACTACACCTGTGATTCCCATGGTTATCCAAAACAAACGATCTGTAATTACACCATGCTCAGAGGCAATCGGTAATTGATAGACGTGAAAGTTTTTTACTGAATACCAAAACAGTAAAACGAAAGACACCACCATAAACACAATAAATAGCAATGCATTTGTTTTGTTGCTGCCACTTCCAACTTTTTTGTCAGACTGTTTCATCACATTTACCAATGTGTGAAGTCTGAAAATCAATAGCAGAATTGCAAGGATAAGAACTATCCCTACTGCGATCGAAAATCCAATCATAATTTTTTAAGCTAGTACTTTTATAAACTTTTTAAGCGTGCAAAAAGGAAATATTAAATCCTTCGATTTAATTATACCCATTCGCATAACAATCATATAATTAATTCACGGCAGTGCCGCGATGAATATGGCAATAAGTAACTAAATATGATGATGAAGGCTTTCTTCCATCATCGGATGATTTTGAGCTACCAAGGGCGCCTTAGCTAAGGTGCGCAATACAACAAATATAAATCCAGCAGCAAATAATGCAGCCATACCAATTTCTATAAATCCAACTCCCCCGTTCTCTCCCAACGTTCCTGGTGTGATCATCAAATAAAAATCAAACCAATGCCCCACTAAAATCACTGAACATACAATCTTTAAGAAAATGGTATGCCTCTTTGAATCCCGGGTCATTAAAACTAAAAACGGAAAGATAAAGTTTAATAAAATATTAATGAAAAACACCCAAGCATATTGACCGCTTTTCAAACGCTCAACGAAATAAATGGTCTCTTCAGGAATATTTGCATAATAAATCAAAAGAAACTGTGAAAACCATATATAAGCCCAGAAAATACTAAAGGCAAATATATATTTTCCCAGATCATGAAGATGGCTTGAGCTTAATTGCATTAGGTATCCTTGTTCTCTTAACCATATTATAATCAAAGTCATTGCAGATAATCCAGCAACAAACCAACTGGAGAAAACATACCATCCAAACATGGTACTGAACCAGTGTGTGTCTACTGAAAGTACCCAGTCCCAGGCTGCAGTAGAGGAAGTGATAGCAAACAAAATAATAAATATAGTAGAATATACTCTCAACTTTCGCCAATGCCCGTCACCTCCAAATGAATCTTCCTTCAATGACTCGTTTCGAATAAATCTGAACATCATAATCCAAAGGATAAAATAGGCAACCATTCGAATCAGGAAAAAAGTAAGATTAAGATACCCTTGCTTCCCTGCAATAACAGCGTCGTAGTTTTCCCCTCCTTCAACATAAAGTGAATGATCTAACCAATGGAATAGATGAAAATGATTGGGCCCTGCAAAATTTACCAACCCAAAAGATACCAAAGTCAATCCGAAGGCAAATATCAACCATCCACCAAATGCTTCCGGAATACGCTTAATATATGCTGACCAACCAGCTTGGGATGCATATTGAATCGCTAAAAACAAAACCCCGGTTAATGAAATTCCAAGAAAATATATATTGTTTATCCATAGATTAACCCAAACACGGTGTAACCAATGATAATGATGGCCTACGGCCTCACTTTCCTCGTGGCCATGACCTCCAAATGCTACGATTAAAATTCCTACCACAACCAAGACAATAGCTGCAAGCTTGGCAATCAATAGCTTTTTTTGACTATCAGCGGTAAAAACAAATTTATCTTCAGACATGATGTTCTATTAAGTTGGTCTTAGTTTTGATTTTGAAGTACATGAACATAACGTGCAATTTTCCATCGCTCTTCAACAGATACCTGTGATGCATGCGACACCATTCGGCCCCGGCCAAATGTGATGGTATGGAATATTTGCCCTTCTGGTAATTCTTTTACTCTCCCTACATTATATGCTGGAACACCCATAAATACCTTTCCAACGAGTCCATCTCCCTGGCCATTTTCACCATGACAAGTAGAGCAATAAGTCGTAAAGAGCACCTTACCTTCAGCCAATATTTCTGCAGTAGAATCAAGTGGATTTACCAACACTCTACCAGCGTAATCAGCACTATCCTTTGGAATTCGATATGGTAAATACCCATTTTCACTTCTCTTAACAGTATTGGCAACAGGTTCCCTCATATTCATAAAATATGGATTGTTGGGATTTGAATTAAAATACTCTCCCAAACCATCCTCCCTGTTGCTAAGCCACATTCCTTTATCTTCATCGGTAATCTGACTTAAGCCTTCATACGGTACTGAATGGTACATATTGGGAGCATATTCCAATCCCGGAAAATCATTTTTTGCTTTGCATGACCACAAAGATATTCCCAGCACTATGAGTAATATGTGATGAATATTACTTTTATTCATTGTAATAATTTTTATTCAAAACTTTTTTCATTTACCTCTTCAGCACCTGTCTGTGCAACAATTTTGCTGATTTCCTGCTTATTCAACTTATTATCAGCAAGGTCGATGGCAATTACATGCTTATCATCTGTAATCCTGATATCAAATATTTTTGGTTTTCGATAGGGTTTCAAATCACTTGCAACCATAAATGTACCTACCATACCAAGTGCACTCAACAATACTGTTAATTCAAATGATACGGGAATAAATGGAGGTAAAGAGGCAAAGTTTTTACCCCCAATAATCATCTGCCAATCATATCCCATCATCCAGAATTGCATGGTCAATGCCAAAGTCAATCCAAGTGCGCCAAACATAAAAGCTGCTTTAGGCAACCTCGATCGTTTATACCCTAAGGCATCGTCAATTCCATGGATAGGAAAAGGCGAAAATACTTCATGAATTTTGATGCCAGCTGCGCGAATATTTTTCACTGCTTTAAGCACAAGATCATCATCACCGTAAACACCGACTATGTATTTATTTTCTGTTGTCATTTATTTTAATGCTTTATTGGATGAAGTATTGGCTTTTATTATTCCTTTTACTTCTGCCATATTGATCACTGGGAAAAATTTAGCAAATAAGAAAAAGGCCGTAAAGAAAAATCCAAACGTAAACAGGTAATCTCCGACATCATAAAATGTTGGATAAAACATCGCCCAGCTACTTGGTAAAAAGTCTCTGTGGAGTGATGTTACAATAATTACAAATCGCTCAAACCACATTCCTATATTTACCACAATTGATAGCGCAAACGTCGCCCAAAGACTAGTTCTTATTTTCTTGAACCAGAATAACTGCGGAGAAACAACATTACATGTCATCATTGTTGCATAAGCCCACCAATACGGACCGGTTGCCCTATTCAGAAATGCATATTGTTCGGCAGGAACACCAGAATACCAGGCCATAAAAAGCTCTGTCAGATATGCAATACCCACAATAGACCCTGTAACAATAATGATGATATTCATATTTTCAATATGCTGTATCGTAATATAATCTTCTAGTTTATACACTTTCCGTGTAATCAACATCAGGGTCAATACCATAGCAAATCCTGAGAAAACAGCACCCGCAACAAAATATGGTGGGAATATTGTAGTATGCCAACCAGGGATTACGGAAGTAGCAAAGTCAAAAGATACTATAGTGTGTACAGAAAGAACCAGTGGCGTTGCCAATCCTGCCAGAATCAATGAAACGGATTCGTACCTTGACCAATCTTTTGCTCCACCTGTCCATCCAAAGCTGAGTGTACCGTAGATGGCCGCAGAAATTTTATTTTTAGCTCGATCTCGTATTGTAGCAAAATCCGGAATCAAACCTATGTACCAGAATACCAGTGAAACAGTAAAATACGTTGTAATAGCAAACACATCCCAAAGAAGTGGGCTATTGAAGTTTACCCAAAGTGACCCAAAAGTGTTTGGAAGAGGTAATACCCAATAGAATCCAAGCCATAACCTTCCCATGTGAATTAAAGGGAATAGTGCAGCACATATTACAGCAAAAATGGTCATTGCTTCAGCTGCCCTGTTTATGGACATCCTCCATTTCTGTCTGAATAATAATAAGATTGCGGAAATCAATGTCCCGGCGTGCCCAATACCAACCCACCATACGAAGTTGGTAATATCCCATGCCCAACCTACGGTCTTATTCAAACCCCAGACACCGATACCATCCCACATGGTGAAAAACAATGTATATACTCCTACTGCTAAAAATGATAATGAAACGGCAATCGCTAAAAACCATGTTTTTGGTGGCTTGGCTTCTACCCTAACACAAATATCCTGAGTAACGTCACCAACAGTTTTTGCACCGGTAACTAGTGGGGTACGTACGGATGAAACAACTTCCATATAGATTATGCGTTTTCTTCTTTATTTCTAACTTTAGCCAAATACCAAACATTTGGCTTAACATTTATTTCTTCAAGCACATTATATGCTCTATGCTCATGGATTTCTTGTGTATCTCCTTTATCTTTTATCTGAAGGAGCTTGGAAACTCTACTCTCTGAATCCCTAATATCGCCGAATACAATAGCATCTGTTGGACAGGCACTAGCACAAGCAGTTGTAATCTCACCATCAATGACTCTTCTTCCTTTTTTCTTTGCCTCAAGCTTACCGTATTGAATTTTTTGCACACAAAATGTACATTTTTCCATTACGCCCCTTGACCGGACAGTCACATCCGGGTTGAGCACCATTTTGCCTAAATCATTGTTCATTGATGAATTATCAGCAAAATTAGAATTGTCATGATATTTAAACCAGTTAAATCTCCTGACTTTATAAGGACAGTTATTGGCACAATACCGTGTACCGATACATCGGTTATAGGTCATCATATTTAGACCTTCTGTACTATGTGTAGTAGCAGCAACCGGACAAACAGTCTCGCACGGTGCATTATTGCAATGTTGACACATCATCGGTTGGAATGTAACTTCTGGATTTTCTGCGGCTATTTCAAGTTCAGCATTACTAGAAGCTGTTTTTTCACTACTATAATATCGATCTATGCGAATCCAGGTCATTTCCCTCCTATTCAGGACTTCCTGCTTCCCAACAACCGGAACATTATTTTCCGCCTGGCAAGCGACCGAACAAGCTGCACAACCTATGCATGAATTCAAATCGATTGTCATCGTCCAGTGATGATTATTATACACATGGCCCTTCCAAAGCGATATCTGCCTAGGCTCTAGTTTGCCATCTATAACCGCATCTCCCAATTTTTTTTCTAATGCATTTGAGGCCGCAATTTTTGGTCTGTGAAATGCATGCTCAGGATGATTAGTATACGTATCAAGTGTTGTCTCCTGAACGATATAATCCCTATTCATAAAAGTATGGTGCGTTTGTGTATGCGCTACCTTTGCAGGTTTATTGGTCAGAGATACCGCCACATTCGCCATCCTATTCATAACAGGTGATCCTGCTATTTCACTTAAAAGTGGGTAGGCATTTACACCTACATTATTGGCAACTATTCCTGCTTTTGTTCTGCCATAACCTACTGCTACACCAATCGTACCTCTTGCCTGTCCTGGTTGTACTATGGCAGGTAATGTTAATGATTGATCACCAACAGTTAACTGAACCTGGGATGTTTCGCCTTCCAGTACTTTTATACCAAGTTCATTGGCCATAGCCTGGCTTATGGTAAGGTAATTATCCCAGCAAGCTTTGGTAATCGGATCTGGAGTTTCCTGAAGCCATGGATTATTGGCCTGAGATCCATCACCAATTGCTAT
>JAHEMV010000694.1 GCA_024643455.1 Cytophagales bacterium | reverse complement strand
AAACAAAGGGAAGAAAAATTTTATTTTGAGGCCCTGTATGATTCATGGCCCTGGAAATAAAGGAAACCTAAATATGTTGTATAAATTCATTCGAACAGGCATTCCTTATCCATTGGGGGCTTTTAAAAATAAGCGATCGTTTCTATCGATTGAAAATTTTTGTTTTGTTATCGAAGAAATTATTGCAGATCGATTGAACGAAGGAATTTATCTAATGGCGGATAATGAGCCAGTTTCGACGAATAGGATTGTAGAGATTATGAATGAAGTGTTAAATAAAAAAGGGAAAATCTTAAATGTGCCAAAAGGACTTATTGGATTACTGTCGCGAATTGGCTCGTGGATTCATGCCCCATTTAATACCAGTACCGTGGGTAAATTGTGTGAAAATATGGTTGTGTCGAATGAAAAACTAAGACTAAATTTGAGTGAAGATTTTCCGGTAGCAGCAGAAGAAGGACTTAAAAAAACAATCAGATCATTTCATGAGTAACGTATATTACCTGATTTTTACTTTGTTGCTGTTTGTAGCTTTCAAGATGTATTTTAATGTAGCACGGAAATACAACATTGTTGATTTACCAAATCACAGGACAATGCATGACTCGGCTACCATTCGTGGAGGAGGTATTGTACTGTTTCTTGCCATGACGCTTTACTCGCTTTTTATTCCTCATCCCGGATTTTTTTTTATTGTAGGAATTTCTATTGTGGGGATAACCGGTTTTTTAGATGATCTTTACAATTTGTCTGGCAAGGTACGGTTTCCATTGCAGGTAATTTCTATCCTATGTATTCTGGCCGAACTACAACTATTCGGTATTGGATTGTTATTGCTTTTTACCGTAATAATTATTGCTACCGGCACACTCAATGCATATAATTTTATGGATGGCATCAATGGAATGACCGCTGGATATAGTGTGGTAATTGTCAGTACATTGATTTATGTAAATAATTTCATATTCTTTTTCATTTCCAATGACCTATTAATTTATTTTCTCTTGTCCTTGATGGTTTTCAGTTATTATAATTTTCGTGAAAAGGCGATATGTTTTGCAGGTGATGTAGGAAGCCTTACTACAGCTTTTATCGTTGTTTATTTGATAATTAAGTTGATACAAACATCCAATCAATATGGCTTTATTCTTTTTCTGACTTTATATGGACTGGATACAGTTTTTACGATTATTCAACGGATCATTAGAAAAGAGAACATATTTGATGCTCACCGACTTCACTTGTTTCAGGTGATCGTAAGTAAAACTAAGATGCCTCATCTGAGTATGTCCATGATTTATATAATAATCCAAGTCGTTATAAATATTTTGGTACTTAATGTGATTGAGAATCCAATGATGAAACAGCTTATTTACATCGGGATAATGTTAATTGTGTTGTCTGTTGTGTATATTATATTGAAGAGAAAACTAATGTTTAAAATCGTTTGATTTATAAAAAATACATAAAAGAAAGTTTGGATAAAACAGTGGCAATTTTGTTGATTTTTCTATTTATACCACTGCTGTTTATCCTATTCCTGGTGCTGAAATTTTCGCAGGGAAGGCCGGTAATATTCAAACAAATGAGATCCGGGAAGCACAGGAAAGCTTTTCTCATGTTTAAATTTCGTAGTCTGAAGAGCATCGATGGAGATAATCTTAGTATGGAAAATCGAGAATTTACAATGTTTGGTAAAATATTAAGAAAGACAGGTCTGGATGAATTACCACAACTAATTAACATTGTGCAAGGAAAAATGTCTTTTGTTGGACCCCGACCCATGCCTATCGAGTATGATACAAAATATAGTTCCGATCAGCTCAGCAGATTTGATGCGAGGCCTGGTATTACAGGTTGGGCCCAGGTTCATGGCAAAAACGATATTTCATGGGAAAAACGCTTTGAATTGGATTCTTGGTATGTGGAACATGTTAGCCTGAGTTTGGATATCCGGATTCTAGTGATGACCTGTTATCAATTTGTATGGGCTATTATTGATAATTCAAAGAAACAAACAGAGATGCAGGTATTTAATGGTTCAAATCTAAATTGATATGATACTTTATGGAGCAGGTGGACATGCTAAAGATGTTTTTGATTGCTTGCAATCAAGGAATGTAAATCTCATAGGAATTTTTGATGATAATATTAAGAAAAAATCTTTTTTGGATCTCAAAGTAAAGCACAAGTATGATCAAGATTATTTTAAAGATGAAAACTTACTCATTAGCATCGGTGATAATAAAGTTCGATTTGAACTGATCAAAACGATAAAACATCAACTTGGAGTAATCATCCATCATAATGCATACGTCGCAAATGGCGTAAAAGTAGAAAATGGTACAGTAGTTTTGG
>JAHEMV010000210.1 GCA_024643455.1 Cytophagales bacterium | reverse complement strand
AGGCCAGGCAGTTTTATCCGAAATCTTATCTTTTCCAATGAAAATAGGTTCAAAATCAAATGTAAATAAGTAATACCAGTTACTTTTTCTGGATTCATGAACTCTAAACTCTGGTTCATGATGCATTGGATGATTAAGCCCAGGTTTTTTCATGGATTTGAGCATATAATACAAATACACAAAATAGACACACATAAGAAAAACGCCATGCCACCAGTGAAGGGATTTGCCACTTATTATTATGATAAAAAGAAACTCTGCAATAATTAGAGAAAAGCCATCACGGAATAAAACTTTTCGCGTTACGGTAATATTTTTTGCTAATCCGGTTAGAATCACGACCAGAATAACAAATGCAGGAATAATCATTCCGTTGAAAATCGCACTCCCAGCAGTTGTGCCTATCCCGCCAGAAAATCCATCAACATCTTTTAAATAAAATAAGAAAAAAAACGAAGTGAATACTTCAGGAAGGGAGCTGCCAATTGCATTGATTGTTGCGCCTCGCACTCCTTCTGAAAGATTTCTGCCTATATAATCCGACGCTACGGCAAAACCGTCACTAGCCCTCCAAATTATAATACAGCATATAATGACTAAGAATAAAGGAATTAGAATACCCATTAAAATTTGCTGCTAAAAAATGATTCTCCCAAAGATAACAGAATTTAATCGATCTTTCCGATATATTTCAATTAAAAATGCAATTAAATCTTTAAATTATTAAATAAAAGAAAGCCAATATTTTTCATCAATAATCCGGCTTTTATTGTTCATTATCAAGTATTTTCCATTTTATAAAATCCATAATTAGACTTAAAGCCCTATAAATCATGGTTTTCTAAGTAAATTGGGCGTTTTGAGATTTCATCATATTTTATTTAAATATTATTGGAATTCTTTAGATTTTTGCCCCGTGGAAGAAAATGTCCTAAAATTATTTACCAGGTCGCAACTGGCTTTACGAAATGGGCAGGACCGGGCAGAAATCTGGTGCAGTTTTGAAGGACGGATTTATGAACTTACACAATCGAAAATGTGGGCTAATGGACATCATTATGAACACTGGGCTGGCCAGGATCTGACTGATGAGTTGAAGGAGGCTCCACATAATGAACAAGTTTTCAAAAAATTTAAAATTGTCGGCCTTTTGGCAGAATCAAAATAGTTGATGCTTTGCACGAAATAGAACCGTATTTTTCCTGGCTAAAATATTATGACTCTTCAGAGGATGAACGATCACCATTTTATGGGAAAGAGTATAATTACGATTTGTATCAGGATGCCATTTATAATTACTACATCGATCCTGCATGGGATTACATAGGATCTGAAACGTTATACATTAAACTACTATTTGTTGATTATAAGCGAGGATTTGCAGTGATTGACTTTATTGGTGAATGGAATGATGCGGTGACCAATGATATTATGTTTTTAAAAAGGAATATTCTGGATCATCTTTATTTAAATGGTATTAATCAGTATATCCTGATTGGAGAAAATGTGTTTAATTTCCATGGCTCCGATGATTGCTATTATGAAGAATGGTTTGAGGAAATCGAGGAAGGATGGATTGCTGCCATTAATTTTCGTGATTTTGTGGTTGAGGAATGGAAAAAGTATGATATTGATAGCTATATAAATATTGGAGGCGAACTAGATGTTCCAAACTGGCGAACCTTAACACCATTGGTTTTATACGAACGAATAAAAACTGTAATAGGAAGAAGAATTGATTTAACTTAAACCACACCATTTTGTACAAGATTTTTATACGGCCATTACTTTTTCTGTTTAGGCCAGAATATGCACATAAGATCACCACAACGCTATTGAAAATAGTCTGCAAAATTCCAGGAGGAATGGCCTTGTTCGACTTAATGTTTGGTTATAAAAATAAAAATCTTGAACGTGAAGTATTCGGAATTAAATTTTCAAATCCTATAGGCTTAGCAGCTGGTTTTGATAAAGAAGCACAGTTTATTGATGAATTTGCGTCTTTAGGGTTTGGATTTATTGAAATTGGAACAATAACACCTAAAGGACAGCCCGGAAATCCCAAACCCCGATTATTTCGCTTAAAGCCAGATGAGGCCTTGATAAATCGTATGGGATTTAACAATGAAGGGGTAGAGCATGCGGTAAAAATGTTGAAAAGAAGAAAGTCTAAAGTGATTGTTGGCGGTAATATTGGTAAGAATAAAATCACACCAAATGAAGAAGCAGTTCGGGATTATGAACTATGCTTCGAAGCGCTATTTGAACATGTCGATTACTTTGCCGTGAATGTAAGCTCACCTAATACACCCAATTTGCGAGCATTGCAGGAAAAAGAACCCTTGAAGCAATTGTTGATGCGCCTACAGGAACGAAATAGTAATAAAAAGCTTCCAAAACCCATATTGTTAAAAATAGCACCTGACCTGACAAATGAACAACTGGATGATATTATTGATATTGTAGAGGAGGTAAACCTGGCTGGAGTCATCGCTACCAATACTACTATTTCCAGATCAGGGCTTGTCTCAGACAAATTGGAAGTAGAGCGATTGGGAAATGGGGGATTGAGTGGGAAGCCCGTTAAAGACAGATCGACCCAGGTGATTAAGTATCTAAAGGATAATGCTAAAAAGCCATTTCCGATCATTGGAGTTGGAGGGATCAATTCACCTGAAGATGCCCGTGAAAAGATTCAAGCCGGAGCGAGTCTCATTCAACTTTATACCGGTTTTATTTATCAGGGCCCTGCGTTGATAAAACGTATTAATAAATTTCTACTAAAAACAGAGAATCAACAAAGTATGAATTAAGATGAAGTCAATTTTTAAGGAATTATCTTAAAATAGGGATCATTTCGTTAGTTTTGTGATTTGAAAATTTAAATGAGCAAAAACACATATAAATCAAATACTTTTAAGGACAATAAAAAGAAGGAAAAGAGGAAATGGTCTTTTAGCCTGGGATTTTTAAAAGACCGACGATTTCATTTAACTCTTGGTATATTTTTTCTGGCTTCTTCCTTTTTTTTAATGACTGCTTTTATTTCCTACCTGTTTACAGGTAAAGCGGATCAAAGCGTTGTGGAGGCTTTTGCAACAACACCAATATCCGAATCTGGTTTTGAAATCGAAAATTGGTTTGGCCTGGTGGGGGCTGTATCAAGTCATTATTTTATTTTTAAATGGTTTGGTATTGCATCATTTTTATTTCCACCATTTCTATTTTTGCTAGGGACATACATTTTATTTAAGAAACAACTATTGTCTCTGCGCAGGTCTTCGCAGTTTATTCTCTTTTTTGTTTTTTGGCTAAGCACACTTTTTGGTTATATCACACTTGATGTAAATAATCCTATTCAGCTTAGCTATATCACTGGAGGAATTGGCTTTGCCATTGCCACTCTGCTTCACGGTTTGATGGGTTGGGGGACGTATGTTTTGCTGATTTTTTTATTTCTGGTTTTTATCATATACTTTTTTGACATCACTGCCATCATGGGTTTTGAGCATATTTCTGTCTTTTCGGGACTTGACGAATCTGCTAAGGCTGATAATCAAAAGATAGAAGTAGAACCTGAAGTGGACCAGTTAGATGAGGATGAAAATGTATCAGAAGAAGTAGCTGAACGTGAAACTGAAAGCTGGATGGTTGGCTCAAAGAAGCCAGTTAAAAAGCAGGATTCGGATTTAGAGTTGGCAATTGAAAATGAAGAAATTGTGAATTCATCTGCAAAGGATCAATCTGAAGTAAACGTTCCATTTGATATTGAAGAAAAAACTGAAGCAGAGCTCGCTGTAGCCGATCTTGAAAATTACGACCCCACACTCGATTTAGGTACTTATCGGTTTCCAGACTTGACGCTTCTTAATGAGTACGATCAAAATAATGTTCAGGTGACCAAAGAGGAGCTTGAAGCGAATAAAGATAAAATTGTCGAAACGCTGATCAATTTTAAAATTGGGATCAGTAGTATAAAAGCCACTATCGGCCCAACGGTTACACTTTATGAAATTGTACCCGATGCTGGTGTAAAAATTTCCAGGATCAAGAACCTTGAAGACGATATCGCGCTTAGCCTTTCAGCTTTGGGAATACGGATTATAGCACCCATCCCTGGCAAAGGAACAATCGGTATTGAAGTCCCGAACAAAAATCGCGAAATGGTATCTGTTCGATCTGTTTTGGCATCAGAGAAATTTAGAAATGCGAATCATGAATTGCCAGTTATTCTTGGTAAAACGATTTCAAATGAAGTATATATTGCCGACCTGGCAAAAATGCCTCACTTGCTCATGGCTGGTGCCACGGGCCAGGGAAAGTCAGTTGGCTTAAATGTGTTAATTGCTTCCCTTCTTTATAAACGTCATCCTTCGACACTAAAGATCGTAATGGTCGATCCGAAAAGAGTAGAGCTGACACTTTTTAATAAAATAGAAAGACATTACCTGGCAATGCTGCCCGATAGCGAAGAGCCAATCATAACAGATAGTAAAAAGGTAATTTACACGCTTAATTCGCTTTGTATTGAGATGGATAACCGATTGAACTTACTCAAAACTGGCGGTTGTCGAAATCTGAAAGAATACAACGGAAAATTTGTAAAGAGACTTTTAAATCCTGAAAAAGGGCATCGTTTTTTACCCTATATTGTCCTCATTATGGACGAACTTGCTGATCTGATGGTCACTTCTGGAAAAGAAATAGAAACACCCATCGCCAGGCTGGCAGCAGTATCCAGGGCAACTGGAATCCATCTTGTGCTTGCTACACAAAGACCTTCAGTAAATGTGATTACCGGTATTATCAAGGCCAACTTTCCAGCAAGGTTATCCTTTAGAGTCACTTCAAAGATTGATAGTCGCACCATTCTTGATTCTGGAGGGGCGGAACAACTTGTCGGCCTGGGAGATATGCTTTATTCTCATGGATCGGAACTCGTCAGACTACAAGGGCCATTTATCGATACCTCAGAGGTCGATAAGATTTGTGAATTTATAGGTGCGCAGCGTGGTTATGAGTCTGCATACTTGCTTCCAGAGTTTGTTGGTGAAGAAGGTGAATCTCCGGGATCGGTTGATTTGAGTGATCGGGATTCGATGTTTGATGAAGCAGCCAGATTAATTGTTCGTCATCAACAGGGAAGCACATCTTTGATACAGCGAAAACTAAAATTGGGATACAACCGGGCAGGCAGATTGATCGATCAATTGGAAGCAGCAGGAATCGTTGGACCTTTCGAAGGAAGTAAGGCAAGAGAGGTTCTTGTACAGGATGAATCAATTTTGGAACAATTATTGAATGAGATAAACGAAAAAAATTAAATAATAGAGTTAAATAAGAATAATGAAGAAGTTAGGATTGTTAATCGTGTTTGTAGGGCTATTTGGAATAATCAATGCCCAGGTCGATCAAAAGGCAAAAGATATTCTGGATAAGATGAGTAGCAAATATCAAAGTATTCCATCATACAAAACAAACTTTGTATATATGCTCACCAATAAAGTAGAAAACATCAATGAGCAGTTTTCTGGGGAGATTATGGTGAAAGGAGATAAATATGTTCTCTTAATGAGTGACCAGGAGATTTTTAATGATGGCGAAACTATCTGGACTTTTCTCAAAGATGCCAACGAGGTAAATGTAGATTACTACATGCCTGACGAAGGTGATCTTTCGCCAAATAACATTTATGATGCATACAAAAAAGGATATCGATATAAATGGATTGAAAATAAAAAAGCTGGAAGCAGAACTCTTGATGTAGTGGAGTTGCAGCCAGTAGATCCTAAAGATCCGGATAAGGTGTTCTTTAGGATAGTACTCAATATTGACCAGGCAGACAACACCATTCACAGTTGGGAAATGTACGATCGGGGAGGGAATGTTTTTTCTTACACCATTTCAGGATTCAATCCAAAATTTACAGCTGAGGATTCTTTTTTCAGATTTGATGAAAAAAAATACCCGGATGTAGAAGTAGTCGATTTAAGATAACAAAACCAAAGCCGTCTGATGCGGCTTTTTTTATGCTATAAATTCATGACAAGACAAGAATTAATTGGTCAAATAAAAAAGAAAAACTCTTTTTTATGTGTTGGGCTTGACACAGATATCAAAAAAATACCGCAGCATTTACTCAAAGCAAAGGATCCGGTTTTTGAGTTTAACAAACAAATTATCGATGCGACAGTAGATTATTGCGTGGCATACAAACCCAATTTGGCTTTCTATGAATCGCTAGGGTCGAAAGGACTGGAAAGTCTTGAGAAAACCATGGAATATATTCCAAAAGATATTTTTACCATTGCTGATGCCAAACGTGGAGATATCGGAAACACATCCAACCTTTACGCACGCGCATTCTTTGAACATATGGCTTTCGATTCTGTTACAGTAGCACCATACATGGGTGAAGATTCTGTTCTGCCTTTTCTTGACTTCAATGGCAAATGGGTAATCCTTTTGGCCCTTACATCCAATAAAGGGAGTGCTGATTTTCAGGATTTACAAATTGAAAAATCCTCCTCAAAACTTTATGAGGAAGTACTTAGAAAAAGTAAGAGTTGGGGTAACATTGAAAACCTAATGTTTGTTGTCGGCGCAACCAAAGCTGAGAAATTAAAAGAAATACGTAAGATTGTACCGGATCATTTTCTGTTGGTTCCAGGAGTCGGAGCACAAGGTGGAAGCCTGAAAGACGTTTCAAAATTTGGTATGAACAAGGATTGTGGGCTCCTGGTAAATTCCTCCAGAGCGATAATTTATGCTTCTAATGGAAAAGATTTTACTTCCAAAGCAAAAGAAGAATCCATGAAAGTGCAACAAGAGATGGGAGAATACCTCAATACCTACTTATAAATAATCTTTTTGTCAGCGTCATTCATTATTTTTAAGGATACGCTGTCGATATGGAAGAAGCATTTTTACATTTTATATGGAATTTTCAGCAATTTACATCAAGAGACTTGCTGAGTGATTCAGGGCAGAAAATTACTGTTTTTCATCCCGGATATATAAATACAGATGCCGGACCGGATTTCAAAAATGCAAAAATCAAAATTGAAGAGGTCATCTGGAACGGCAATGTTGAAATTCATGTAAATTCAAAAGATTGGATACGCCACAATCATCAGCTGGATGATGCTTATGATAATGTAATCTTGCATGTGGTATGGAAAAATGATGCTTCTATTACTCGAAAAGATGGAACGATTATTCCAACGCTTGAATTGAAAAACCTTGTAGATGATCAACTAATACTTAAATACGATAAACTCTTAGAACCTCAGGAAGAAATATTGTGCTCTAAATTCATGGATAGCACCAAGCCTATTACAATAATGAGTATGATGGATAAGGCACTAGTACAACGCCTGGAGTCAAAGGCTGATAAAATATTTAGGGAGATTGCGTTTACAGACAACGATTGGGAAGAAATATCCTGGCGGTTACTTTGTCGTAATTTTGGGTTTAAGACAAATGCTTTTCCTTTTCAAGAAATGGCGAAATCGTTGCCAATTAAAATTTTGAAAAAAGAAGCTGGTGATTTGCATACAGTTGAAGCTTTGATGTTCGGTCAGGCTGGGTTTTTGGAAGAAGAATCAGCAGATTTATATTTTAAATCGTTATCGGATGAATATCGCTTCAAGCAGAAAAAATATGCATTGAATCGCCTCCTTGATAAACATCAATGGAAATTTTTAAGATTGCGTCCGGCCAACTTCCCAACCATTCGGATTGCCCAACTCGCAGCTCTGGTAGTCTCTCAACCAAACTTATTTTCGCTTTTCATGGATTTTAATACCATTTCTGAATTGAAAAATAAGTTAGTAATCCAACATTCTCCTTATTGGATTGATCATTATCAGTTTGGGAAATTGGCACAGGTTCATACCGGTAAGATAGGGATGTCAAGTATCGATAACATCCTGATCAATACAGTTGCGCCATTACTATTTGCATATGGAATCCATAAAGACGATGAAACATTAAAGGAAAAATCCATGAAACTACTGGTTTCTCTAGGAGCGGAGTCCAATACAATTACAAAAAGATGGAACGCCGCTGGAATATCCATCAAGTCAGCATTTGATTCGCAGGCACTTATCGAGCTATTCAACACATTTTGCCTGAAAAAACGCTGCTTGAATTGTGCTATTGGAGTTGAAGTTTTAAATCAGCGATGATGGTTTGGATTCAGGTCATTTCCATTCTGTTTTTTTTGTTGTGGTGTGCGCTATTCATTTTCAAAAACAGGAAAGATTATGTGGCTCTTATTGCACTTGGGTTTAAAATAATTGCAGGATTATGCCTGGGATTATTATATAAATTCTACCTGGGAGGAGGGGATACATTTCAATATTTTTGGGAAGGGAAGACTATACTCAGTTATTTATTTGACCATCCAACTGATTGGTTTTCCATTTATTTCAAAACGATCCATGTCAAAGAACTTGCGCATCAAATTGTTTATTATGACCAGCCCAGGGCACTATTGTTTTCAAAAATCATTTCTGTTTTTTATTTCTTTTCCGGAGGGAGCTACTGGATCATAAGTGCTTATCTAAGTCTTATCAATTTCATTTGTATTCACAAACTTGTTCAGGAGTTAAATA
>JAHEMV010000693.1 GCA_024643455.1 Cytophagales bacterium | reverse complement strand
CGAAAAGACATTCAATTTGGATGACCTTGTTGAGCAACTCAAAAAACAAGTTTTGCATTCAACACCAAAAATTGATAATCGTCAACAATCTATTTTGGTGGTTGATGATGAAAAACATATCCGCGATCTTCTGAAGCAAGAACTTTCCGAAAGTGGATACCTCGTACGTGAAGCGTCCAATGGTAAAGAAGCAATTGAGTCTGTGCGTAAACAATTACCTGATCTCATCATATTGGATGTAATGATGCCAGAGATGAATGGATTTGATGTGGCAGCCGTACTAAAAAATGATCCCATGACCATGGGCGTACCCATTTTAATTTTGTCGATTGTCCAGGATAAAGAACGCGGATATCGACTGGGTGTAGATCGATATTTAACCAAACCAATCGATACGGAAAAACTTTTTGCTGAAATAGGATCTTTGCTTGAGCAGGGAACCTCTAAACGCAAAGTGATGATTGTTGATGAAGATGCTTCAACAGCCAGAACACTTGCCGAAGTATTGCAGACAAGAGGCTATAATGTTGTTGAATCAAATGGGATGGAACTAATCCAAAAAGCAATTGCTTCCAAACCTGACATAATCATTTTGAATTCAGTACTTTCCAAAGATCACGAAATGATCAAAACGCTGCGATTCGAAAAGGGACTTGAAAATGTGCTTTTCATGATGTACCAATAAAATATGAAATAGGGAATAAAGGAGTCATTAGTCAATTGTAAAAGGAGTAAATATGAATTATGAAAACAGTAAAACAGTAGAATGGTAAAACGGTGAAACAGCTGAACCCTTGAACTATTGAACCACTGAACCAATAAACTTTAAATATTATTCTAACGGAAAAACCATAAAACATGAGTCAGAAAATATTAATCGTCGATGACGAAGATCACCTAAGAATGCTAATCGAACAAACACTGGAAGAACTGGAAGATGAAGGTGTAGAATTGCTAACCGCTACAAATGGTGAAGAAGCCCTCCAAATGATCATTGATGAAAGGCCTAACCTGGTATTCCTCGATGTGATGATGCCGAAAATGAACGGTATTGAAGTGTGCCGGCGGGTTAAACAAGAGCTTAAATTCCATGATATTTTTATCATTATATTAACTGCAAAAGGCCAGGAACTCGATAAACAAAAAGGAAAAGAAGTGGATGCTGACATCTATATGACCAAACCATTTGACCCAGATGAGCTTTTGGAAAAAGCCCGGGAAGTACTTCATATTTAATTTGCATAAACAGCCATTGAGAACCCTTAACTATCATGCCTAGCGTCAGCCTAAAACGGCTTATTATTAAAAATAAGGAAACACACAACCTGTTTCAGCAGTTGCTCAATTTGAGTGCCGAACGGATAGGTGTTGAAGATTTTAATGGTGAGTTACTGCTGGGCACAATTATAAATAATCCAAAAAACAGGTTTCCAATTGAGTTGAATGACGAAATTCTCGGCTGGGTTTCTGGGGGTGAACAGTCTAATATTCTTGCCGGGTTATTGAGTCATTACGCCATCAAGGAAAGTGAACGTAAAACACTTGGGCAGGAAGTACTTACCATGTACCGCGAGATCAATGTCATTTATGATTTTTCAGAAAAACTAGCCAAGACTATTGATCCAAAGGTCATTGCGGACCTTGCTTTAGAAGAGGCAAATCATATGATCAAGGCAGCCGGAGGAATGGTTATACTGAAACCGGACGAGCGCAAAAAAAAGTTAAGCATTGTTTCTACAAGTGGTAAACAGTTATTGACTCAGGAAGAAATTAATTCACCCAGGTCTGTTTTTTATCGCATACATGAATTTCAAAGTGCCGAAATAATCAATGAAGTTAAAGCAGAGAAGAAGTTTTTAAAATTAAATCCTTTTATAGAATCATTGATTTATGCACCACTTAAGGTGAAAGAAAAAGTATTGGGTATTATTTTACTTTTCGATGAGCAAGCAGATGCTTATAGAGCTGCCGACCTTAAACTTTTGACGACCTTAGCGCTGCAATCCGGTGCTGCAATAGAAAGTGCTTTGCTTTCAAAAAAAATTATTGAAGAAGCCAAATCGCGGGAAGAGGCACTCAAGCGGGTTGACAAACTGAAAGATGAATTTCTTGCCAATACCTCTCATGAACTTCGCACCCCGCTCAATGGAATAATCGGGCTTTCTGAAAGTTTATATGATCGCATTGATGATCATGCACAAAAGGAAGACCTTTCTATGATCATCTCATCCGGGAGGAGACTTGCCAGTTTGGTCAATGATATTCTGGATTTTTCAAAACTGAAAAATTTTGATATCGAAATACAACGAAAGCCTGTTGATCTTTTTTCTTTAACCGATATTGTATTGCGCATCAATGCTCCGCT
>JAHEMV010000209.1 GCA_024643455.1 Cytophagales bacterium | reverse complement strand
TTGAAGTGACGGAACTACAGGGGCAGGATTCGATAACTCAGTTGGAGATAAAAGATCTTAGAACCAACTTTCTATACACCAGACAATCAATGGTTTTTCAGAATATGGATCTTAAGGCGGGTAACTCCAGCATTACACAATCCATGGTTTTTGACTACTTTCAACCCTCTTCCATCAATTCTTTTGAAGATAGTGTAAACATTACCGCCAATGTGAAAAAGTCAATAATTCATTCAAAAGACCTGGGCCTTTTTATTCCTTCAGTGAAAAAATACAACGAATATTATCGATTAAGGGGATTTATCGAAGGACCTGTAACAAGATTAAGTGCCAAAGATATCACGCTTCAATTTGGAATTGACAGCGAAATAAAGGGATACATCAACACCTATGGTTTACCCGATATTACAGAGACCTTTATCAATGCAAAATTAGATACTGGTAAAATAAACATGAATGACCTCGCCTCCTATATGAGTGAAGAGTCACTATCCAGTGCGAAAAAATTTGGCATTGTCAAACTAAAAGGCAGCTTTTCAGGTTTTATTGGTGACTTTGTAAGCAACGGCAGTTTCATTACAAGTATTGGTGACATTGATACGGATATAAACCTCAAACTTGGGAAAGGAACAATTCTTAGACCTACCTATACAGGAAAACTCTCCACTAAAGATTTTGACCTGGGTATCTTTTTTTCTGATACGATTCTTTACCAAAAATTGGATTTGGATGGAAGAATCAAAGGAAGCGGGTTTACAACTAAAGACGCTAAACTTGATTTGGTATCTACTATCCAACGAATCGGAATCAAAGGCTATGACTATAAAAATATTAAAACTGATGCCATACTTGCTGAACAATTTTTTAACGGTAATCTCATAATTGATGACCCCAATTTGCAATTCAGCGGCAATCTTAAACTTGATCTGAAGGAAGAATCGGAGGTTATTCAGATTGAGGCTAATCTTGGCAAGGCCAATCTGGATACCATGAAGATCACCGATCGACCATCCGTTCTCAGTTCTACACTAAACGTTGATATGCGTGGACTGAGTCTCGATAAAATTCTAGGCGATATTTTCCTGGATAATACCTATTTCAAATATGGCGAAAATGAAATACATATGGATCGCCTATTGTTATCCTCTCAAAAAGACTCTTTAAGTAGGTCTCTTAGTGTAAAAAGCCCCAATCTAAATATGGATGTATTTGGAGATTTTGACTATACGACTCTATTTCAAGATATGAAAGATCTAATTCAGGAATACGGGATCATCTTTCGAAACAATAGCAAGGAAATAGCTGCTTACCATTCATCACACAAAAAAGATCCTTCTGATTATTATTACCTTGATTATGAGATCAATCTTAAAAATATCAATCCGATTGTCAATTTATTTGTACCGGATTTTTATATTTCAGAAAACACGAATATCATTGGCTCATTCAAAGGTGGAGAGACAAAATTAGTCGAATTGAGTACCCAAATCGACACTTTTGCCATAGACAATTACACATTTGAAAAAAGCAAAATTGATCTGAATTCTCAAAAAAACAGTGATACAACGTTAGTATACGCGACGTATAACATCAACTCGGAACGACAACAAATCAACGGTACTCCTAGGAGTGAAAACCTTAATTTTAATGTAAACTGGAATGGAAACGTGATTGATTTTCTGTTCAATATAAACCAGGCTAATTCGACCAATTATGCAAAAACAGCTGGCCATGTCGAGTTTCTACCAGACATCACCCATTTAAGCTTTCAACCTTCAGAAATTAATATAATTGATAAAATCTGGAAAATCCATGATCAAAACAGCATTACTATACAAGACAAATTATATGATATCCGCAATTTAAGCCTATATCATGACGACCAAAAAATAACTTTTAATGGCAAACTATCCCAAAATCCAGACGAAAACCTATTCATTTCCATAGTAAACTTTAATATCGAAAATCTGAATCCTCTTACCACAAAGCGATTGAATGGCATTTTCAATGGATTTATTGATATAAAAGACTATTTTAATAATCGGGAGATTAACAGCCGAATCAATATTAAAGACTTATCAATTAATGAATTTTTGGTAGGAAACATAATTGGATACTCTGAATTTGACAATGAAAACCATGATTTTGATGTAAAAATCAATGTTAATAGAAATGGAGTACAGACTATGCATTTGGAAGGCGTTGTAAATCCATTGTTAGAGAAGGATCAATTAGCAATCGATGCAACATTTTCCGATACCAATCTTAACCTGATCGAACCTTTTTTTGATAAATACATTTCCAATTCAGCTGGTCAAATAAATGGTAATATGAAGATTTCCGGGACGTTTAAACATCCTGTTTTACTTGGGGAAGGAATTACAAAAAATGGAGAATTTACTCTGGACTATCTTAATACGCACTTTTATTTGGATGGCAAGGTTGTTTTGGATAATAACATTATTGGCTTTCAGAATTTTGTCCTTACGGATATCCATGGAAATAAAGGAACTATCGAAGGTAAGATCGGACATAAAGGATTTAAAGAATTGGAATACGACTTTAATGGAAAAATGTCTAATTTTTTAGTTTTGAATACGACTGCCAAAGACAATAGCTTGTACTACGGAACTGCATTTGCTACTGGAGATTTGAGGATTTACGGAAAGGAAAAAATTCTCAATATAACAGCCACTGCTACATCTGAAAAGGGCACACGATTTTACATCCCTCTGGAGGGGAGTTCTGAAGTTATAAAGGAAGATTTCATCAATTTTATATCAGTAAAGGACACATTAAGTGTAATAAGTAGAAAAGAAAATGATAAAGTTGGTCTTTCAGGAATCAATCTTGACTTGGATCTGGATGTTACACCTGATGCGTATTGCGAAATCATTTTTGACTTAACTGCGGGAGATATAATACGTGGCAGAGGTAATGGAAAACTAAATTTGCAGATTGACACCAAGGGTGATTTCAACATGTTTGGAGATTATGAAATTACCGAAGGTGGATATAATTTCACATTATATAACATCATAAACAAGGAATTTGAAATAGAGCCTAACAGTAAAATTTCATGGATTGGTGATCCATATGCGGCTATTTTGGATATCCGTGCCAACTATAGACAATTGGCTTCGCTCACTCCTATTCTGAGGGTAGATGAACAAACGATTCGCGATAATCCTGAATTAAACAGAAAATATCCGGCTTTGGTAGTTTTAGATATTAAAGGCGACCTCATGTCGCCGGAAATAGAATTTGATATCGAAGTAGAAGATTATCCAAAAAATGCCACTTACAATGGAGTTTCTATAGAAACGCAAATGACTGCTTTCAAAAACAAACTGGAAACTGATGAACAGGAATTAAAACGACAGGTATTTAGTTTGATCATACTCAAAAATTTCTCTCCGGAAAATGCCTTTAACGTGGGTGGTTCAGTGGAGCGAAGTGTTAGCGAATTTATTTCCAATCAAATAAGCTATTGGGTGACCCAGTTTGATGAAAATCTGGAGGTGGATGTAGATCTTGGCACGTTGGATAATGAAGCGTTCAACACCTTCCAATTGCGCATGTCTTACTCTTTTTTAAATGGAAGACTTCGGGTAACGCGAGATGGTGGATTTACAGATCAGACTGAGGGAACTAATGTCGCAAGTATTCTTGGTGATTGGTCAGTTGAATATCGCTTATCAAATGACGGTAAATTAAGAGCCAAAATTTATAATAAAACGAATTTCAATACACTGAACCCCGACTTAAAATCAACCTCAACAACAGCCGGATTTAGTTTGCTTCACACTCAAAGCTTTGATGAAATAAAAAATATCTTTAAAAGTACGCGGGATAAAAATAGAAGTCCAGAAAAAAATCCTGAGTCTGAGCCGGCTGTACTACCTAAACAAGGAGGTATCTCTCAAAGAAAAGATTCTCTGATCTCAAATTAAAGGTAAACAATACAAATAAGAAACGGTTTATTGTCCATGGCATCAAAAAAAAGCGTTTCGATATTTTGGTTTCGAAGAGATCTTCGTTTCATGGATAATACGGCATTATTGCATGCTTTAAATAGCGGAAAAAAAGTATTGCCCATATTTGTTTTTGACACCAATATCTTTGAAAATCTGGACAATAAGCAAGATGCCCGAGTTGGTTTTATATATAATCAAATCCTGGAACTAAAAAGAATCCTGGAAAACCATGGATCGACTTTACGGATTTTCTATGACAATCCAAACGAGGCTTTTCTTAAACTAATTAATGAATTTTCCATTAACGCAGTTTTTGCTAATCGCGATTATGAAACCTACAGCATTGCCAGAGATGCAGCTATAGCCAGAATGTTGCAGAAACAAAATATCCCATTATTCCTTTTCAAAGACCATGTGATTTTTGAGGGGAAAGAGATTTTAAAGCAAGATGGTAATCCTTTCAAGGTGTTTACACCTTTTAAAAAAGTTTGGTTGGCGAAATTTCATACAATAGGTGAATTAAAAACGGATGAATCTGTCGATTTCTCTAAATTTATAGAGGCAAATCCTGCGTCAGAACCATCTTTGGAATCTATGGGTTTTAAGCCAAATAATATGCCTATTCCATCAGCTTCAATCCCAATATCTATAATTAAAGAATACAATAAATACAGGAATTTTCCAGCTTTGAATGGGACATCAAGGTTGGGCATTCATTTACGATTCGGCACTCTGAGCATTCGTGAAATTGCCATGATGGCCAACAAATACAATGAAGTATGGCTCGATGAGCTTATTTGGAGAGAATTTTATTCATCAATTCTCCAACATTTCCCTCATGTCGAAAGTCATGCATTCCATAAAAAATATGAGTTAATCCCATGGAAAAATGATATCTCTGAATTTGAAAAATGGTGCAAGGGCCTTACTGGATATCCTCTTGTTGACGCAGGGATGAGAGAACTCAATCAGACTGGGTTCATGCACAATCGAGTAAGAATGGTTACCGCTAGCTTTCTGACCAAGCATTTGCTCATCGATTGGCGTTGGGGAGAATTGTATTTTGCATCAAAATTGCTTGACTATGATCTTGCATCAAATAACGGTGGATGGCAATGGGCGGCTGGCACAGGAACCGATGCACAACCCTATTTCAGAATATTTAACCCGGAAAGTCAGGCTGATAAATTTGACCCTGAATCGAAGTATATCAAACAATGGATTCCGGAATTTGGTACAAACAATTACCCGAATCCCGTTGTTGATCACAAACATGCTCGGATAAGGGCGATAGAAACATACAAATCAGTTGTTTCAAAATAGTTTAGTTATACCTAATTTCGCGCATTATGCGCAGGTTAGGAATCACTATTTGTACAATTTCCATTTGCTTTTATTGTTCGTTAGCTTATTCTAATGGAACAATTGATTCGACAGCGATAAATAAAAAACGACTCAATATTGTCATTGCTGGAACTAGTGCTGCATACGGAGCTTCTTTGATAGCACTGAATCAAGCCTGGTATAAAAAACAAAGTTCTTCTTTCCACTTTTTTAATGACAATTCGCAATGGAATCAGGTGGATAAGACCGGGCATATGTATAGTGCTTACCAGCTAAGTAAAGCCGGAAAAGAACTTTTCTTATGGACGAATATGTCTGACAAAAAAGCAGCGATTTGGGGTAGTGTACTGAGTCAGGCTTTTATGATTCCTATTGAAGTCTTTGATGGTTATTCGTCAGATTATGGATTTTCATGGGGAGATATAGCAGCAAACCTCATGGGAACCGGAATTTTCCTATCACAGGAATTAACAGCTAAACAACAAAAGGTGAAGTTAAAATTTTCTTTTCATCACACAGAATACGCTGCTTTGAGGCCTGAACTTCTTGGTGAAAGTTTTTTGGAAGAAATATTGAAGGACTACAACGGACAGACATATTGGTTATCTTTTGACATTTATACATTGGCAAATAAAAATCCCAAAATACCAAGCTGGTTAAATCTGGCATTGGGTTATGGTGCCGAAGGGATGGTGTATGCTCGAGAAGCAGAAAACAATGCTAACGGATATACAAGTTACAGGCAGTTTTATGTTGGAATCGACTTTGATTTGTCACATATTCATACGAAGAGTCCGCTTTTAAAAACCTTACTATTTGTTGCTGACATGGTGAAATTCCCTGCTCCGGCTTTAGAATTTACGAAGGATAAAAAATTGAATTACTATTGGTTATATTTTTGAAAATATGAGAATTGGAGATAAAGTACGTTTATTACACGGTACAGAGGAAGGTAGGATTGTCGCTATAAAAGGAAAAATAGTTGATGTGGAAATAGATGATGGATTTATAATTCCAACGATGCAAAATGAAATTGTACTGATCGATAAGAAAGAAGCACAATCGTTTGAAAGAGAGGAAATAGTTAGTCAAAAACCTCAAGTAAGTAAAAATGATGATTATATCGCTGAAGGAATATATCTTGGATTAGATGCAGTTCAGGAAAGTTTTTTTGAAGCATTTCTGATCAATCAGACCAGCAATACGATTTTATATTCCATAAGTCAATACGATAAAAAAACAATTAATGGTATTGCATTTGGGATAGTCGAAAACTATAAAAAAGCATCAATTGGTGAGTTAACATCAAGTATTTTCAATGACTCCAAACAACTGATCATTCAGATTACAATCCATGAAAACCAATCCCGGTTGAAGAAACAACCCATAAACATTGAACTTAATATTAAAAAGGAGCATCTCAATAAACCTATTTTTTTATTTTCATTAGAAAAGCATTTAAGTTTAATCAATCTGGAAAATCCCCATACATTGCATTTTGATCCTGAAGTGTTAAGAGATAAAATGATGGGAAATAGCCAGATTATGGAGAAAAAGAAGGATGAAGGTAAGCCTCAAAAAGAGCTTACTGTTGATTTACACGTTGAGAAACTATCCGTTGATTTGAAATCAAATGAAATTTTAGGATATCAAATGAATGAGTTTGAAAAAGCCTATGACAAAGCGCTACAGCTCAATGTGGAAAAATTGAAAGTAATCCACGGTGTAGGCGCAGGAATTCTAAGAAATGAAATACATAAACAATTGAGTAGAAAAAAGGAGGTGAAATTTTACGAAGATGCTGATAAAGAAAGATTTGGCTTTGGTTCAACCATTATTTATTTCTAACTTGACAACAAACATTTTGTAATTCGTTAATTTTTTTTAGGTTTTTTTTATAATTATTTAACGATCGAATTGAGTAATTCTTATTTTTGCATCTAAACTTATTAATTAATATGGCATTTAATTTTAATGAATTCATGGAGCGGTTTGCTGAGGAAATTGGTGGACAGTTTTCAGAATACGATCACAGCAAATCCGTAATCATTGTTCCTTTAGAGGAAAATAGATTTCAGGCAGTTTTGGGAGTTATTAAGTATAATGAGAAATTTAAAAAAATGGGCATTGAATTCTCATCCAAGGTTTGTCCTTTTTCTGATGACATCGACTGCAAACAATTAGTAGTTGAAAACGCTAAAACCTGTTATGCAAAATTTGTAATTGTTGATGATTTTATAAAAGTTGAAGGATCCACATTTTTAGAAACCACCATGGAAGAAGGGATGAAGGAGATCATTAAAGAAGTTGCCCAATTGGCTGATGAATGGGAACTTAAATTAACCGGTCTTGATGTAAATTAATATATTCATAATTTTTAAGACAAACTCAGACAATTTTCGTAAGGTAATATGTTTGAGTTTTTTCTTTTATATCTTTAACAATAGTGCAAGAGGTCTTATCGCCTTGACTTACCCACCTTGTGTAGGTAAATCTTGGAGGAAAGTCCGGACAACAAAGAGCACCGTACTTCCTAACAGGAAGGCCCCGACTTGTTGGGGACAGAAAGTGCAACAGAAAATAAACCGCCCCGACTTGTCGGGGTAAGGGTGAAATGGCGAGGTAAGAGCTCACCGTGTTGTTGGTGACAACAGCAGCCTGGCAAACCTTACGGGTTGAAAGATCAAATAGGTTTTATTTTTCTTTATGAAAGTGGGCTGCTCGCTCACAGCCTGAAAAGCTAATAAAACGGGTAGATCGAATGATCCTGTTGGTGACATCAGGACCAGATAAATGATAAGACTCCGACTTGTCGGGGACAGAATCCGGCTTATACTTTTGCACTATTTATTTTAATTCTATGGCAAAAATACTAATCATCGACGATGAAAAAAGCATCCGTATCACCTTGAGGGAAATCCTCGAATATGAAAAATATATCGTTGATGAAGCAATTGATGGTTTGGATGGAATAGAAAAAATTTCGAAAAAGAAGTATGATATCGCTCTGTGTGATATTAAAATGCCTAAAATGGATGGCATAGAAGTATTGGAGAAAGCACAAGATATTGATCCTGAAGTACAATTTATAATGATCTCCGCACATGGCTCAATAGAAACAGCAGTTGATGCAGTAAAAAAAGGTGCATATGATTTTATTCAAAAACCACCTGATCTGAATAGACTACTGATCACGGTAAGAAATGCGCTGGACAAATCTTCACTCGTTACAGAGACTAAGGTGCTCAAAAAGAAAATTACAAAGACTTATGATATCATTGGTGAGTCAAAAGCAATTTTAGATGTTAAAGAGGCCATCGCAA
>JAHEMV010000208.1 GCA_024643455.1 Cytophagales bacterium | reverse complement strand
CCGCCAGTTGGCATCAGTTTGATATAAGGAAACGGACCGAGTAAAGCCTTAATGTATTTGACGCCGAATACTTCCGCAGGAAATACTTTGATCACATCGGCTCCCCATTCATGTGCCTGAAATATTTCGGTGGGGCTTAAAGCTCCGGAAAATATGGGTTTACCCAGGCTATGACAGGTCTCGATGATTTCTTTTTTTGTGATTGGTGTTACAACAAATTGAGCGCCTGCTTGAATGGCATCAATAGCCATCTGGGGGTCAGTCACTGTCCCAACCCCTGGCATAATTCCTTCCATTTTAGAAAGTTCGGCAATACAATTCAGTGCATTTGGCGTATTCATTGTTACTTCAATAGACCGAATGCCTCCAGCCATTATGGAATTGGCAACAGGGATCACTTTTGTACTGTCCTTGAGACGGAGGATCACAACAATACCTTCATCGAGGATTTTTTTCAATATTTCAGGTCGTTCCATTTTTTGCTTTTTGAAGTTCCTTAATTATACAAAATTTATGACATCATGGGCAATTTTAACATTGTGGTTCAATTATCATATCAATCCATCCCGATCGAGTTGCTCCACATGTTCCGTTATGGTCTGTGTAAAAGGTTTGTATACAATACCAAGATCTTTTTTAGAATAAGCGTTGTCGAAAGCATATGGGACTCCCAGGTTTCTCTTGAGATATTTCCATGAAAAATTCATGAATGGCCCAACCAGGTACAACATGAAATTGGGGAGTGCCGCCTTTGGCAGTTTATATTTTTTTTCAAATTTATTTTGTAAGGTTTTAGCGATATCCATAGTGTGTATTGATTCCGCAACCAGGATATGCCTGCCACTTGCTTTTTCCATTATCCCGGCGTTAATGTGTGCCTGGGCTACATCACGTACATCAACAATCGAAAAGTAAAGATCCGGAACACCAGTTGCAAATTTACCGTTGACCATGGACCGCATGAAATCGATACTGGTAGAATCTACGCGCTTACTCAACGAAGGGCCCATCACAAAACCAGGATTGATTACCAGCAGATCCCATCGATCTTGCTCATTGACCATCCGCCAGGCATCTTTTTCTGCTATGGTTTTTGAATAGGCATAAGGTTGATGACGATCAGTACTGGTAATATTCCAGTTTTTTTCGTCAAATTTACCGCCACTGACATTTTTGATATCTATTGCATCGCCAAAAACAGATGCAACACTGGAAGTCAGCACCACACGCTTTACTGTAGTTGTTTCATTTGCTGTGTCCAATACATTTTGGGTGCCTTCCAATGCTGGTTTGATTAACTGTTCATGGGCATTTTTTATACCTTGAACAAAAAATGGAGAAGCCGTATGGATTACCAGTTCGCAGCCCGTCATAGCTTCTTTAAAGGATTCCTCCTCCAGTAAATCAGCCTCAAAAAGGGTCAATTTTCCAGGAGCATTTTTTTCCAGATCCAGGAGATGCGCAATTTTTTCTTTTTGTTGTAAACTCCGCACGGTTCCATGAACGGTATAGCCATCATCGAGCATTAACTTAATAATCCAGGAAGCGATATAGCCCGAGGCACCAGTGACCAGAATTGGTTTTTTTTTGTCTATAAATGACATACGAGATTATTTTTTTTAGTCAAACAATGTTAATGAAAAAAGCTGTTTCAAAGAGGAATTCAAAGAATTATTTCTTTTAACCTACCTTATAAAACAGCTTTTCAAAAGTCTTTTTAGGAAAATACATTTTGTTGTGTATCCTCTAAAATTCCCTCATACATTTAATTCAAAAGAAGTTAATATTTCATATCTCCTGTTTTGCAAATTCTATACTACTACTCGATCTTTCTCACTTTGATGCTCCTGTAATGCACTTCATCGCCATGCTCCTGAAGTAAGATATGACCGGACTGCCAACTGCCAAACCCTTCCCATTCGTGGTATTTACTTCTTGCCACAATAGCATAAAAAGCCTGCGTACCACGCTCATATTCCAAAACTTTTCTATTGTTTAGCCAATGCTCCACATTTGCGCCCTTGAATGTTGTGGTTTCAAGACTATTTCCTTTAAGCCATTCTTCCACACGGGTTCCATTTACCACGATGCGAGCATGATTCCACTCCCCAGTTTTGTTTACTATTTTATTTTTGTTTGCAGGGATCATATCGTACAAGGAAGCAACAGTTCGGTTTCCATCTGTGCCTGCTTTGGCATCAGGATGCTTTTCATCATCCAACACCTGGTATTCCAGGCCAATGGCGGACATTCCGGATCCGTATTTTTCCGTGATAAAATATTTTATTCCGCTATTAGCTCTTTCAGTAAGTTTAAAATTAGCTTGGAACTCGAATGTTGAATATTCATCGAGTGTAACGATATCTCCTCCACCCTGGGACTCAGCGCCACCTTGTGAAAGCACAATCAATTCACCGTTTTCCACTTTCCATCCACCTTTTGGGAAAGTATCTTTATTGGCACCTCTCCATCCATTTGTCGTTTTTCCATCAAAAAGCAATTGCCATCCCTGTGCTCTTTCTTGCGGGGACAAATTATTTGGAATAAGATTGACTACAAAAACATCTGTCCATGGGCTCTGTACCAAATTTTCTGTTTTAATTCTAATGTTTTTCCATTTGATTTGTTTCCCGGCATGAGATTCGTCATCACCGATAGAATGGACCTGGAAAGCAATAAATCCTTCAGCAGTCATGTCATCAATCAGATCAGCACAAGGGATGCCATTTATCCAGGTTCGTATGGAGTTACCAATAGCTTCGATACGATAATGATTCCATTCGTTATTGCGGAAGGCAGTTCTTCCGTTCTGATTTAAATCCAAAGGGTACAACCAACCTCTTCTTGCTTCATCATAAATACCACCAGACCATGCGCGGGCTGCAGGATCTATTTCGACCTGGTAACCATGAACTCGACCATTATTGAATTCTGGTTTGCTAAGGCTTCGAATTTGAATTCCGCTGTTCATACTCGGATCAACCAGCAAATCTACTTCAAGAATAAAATCACCATATGTTTTTTCCGTTGCCATAAAGCTATTGGGCGTATTTGTTTTGGTTGTGCCCACCATCATTTCGTCTTCAACGGTGTAGGTTGCCTGACCATTGAGTTGTTTAAACCCGGAAAAATCTTTGCCATTAAAAAGCATTTCCCAACCATCATCACCAGCCATGCTGATCGATGAGTTCATTAAAAATATAGCTAATAGAGCCATACAAACGTTTGCAGTCTTTTTCATTTTTGGATTCATTGTTTATTGTGTTTATGAAAGTTCAAAATATTCTGATTTTAATACTGGATGACCCTATAGTGAAGGTGATCTAATTTCGGATTATTTTTTTAGAAAAAGGAATAAAAAGGCAAATTTGTACCTCGACTAAAGGGATTCACCAAAAGCTTCAGATAATCGAATTTTTTCTTTTTTTGAAATAAATCCAATAAAAAAAGGGCCCAGTTCAAAACGTTCTTTCTTCTCGAGTTTAAAAAAGGAAATCTGTGTATTTCCAATAAAATCCTTGTCAATCGTGTAGCCGTCGAGCTGTTTCAAAGGAAGCAATACCGTTCTGGCCTTTTTTTTCCATTTGATTCCATAACGTTTGTTATAATGAAATTCGATTACGCCTTTTTCTTCATCGAAAGCGATTCGGAAATAATTGATTTTGATAAAAAAAAGCAATAATAGATGAATGCCTATAAAGGCCACGAAACCAATTCTGCTCAGTACATAGACATCATTGAAAAGCAAGATGAGCAGGGTAAGCAAAAATAATAGCAGGAGCAGATTCACCACACCGTAAAGTGTAAAAAGCAGGGTATTATCATACAATTTGTTTTCTTTCATCTAATTATACTTTGTAAAGCCCGTTAATTTTTCTGTGTTATTTATCTGTCATTCATTTTATTTGGCTGAAACCATTCGATTTATAAACTATTTGAATTTACAATTCCTTTTGTATTCATTTTTATCGCAGCTGCCTTGAAAAGGCTCCAAATCACATCCCCCTCTTTGAGGTTCATTTTTTTCTTGGTTGCCAGGGTCACTTCAGCAATTAATTTGAAACCATGATCGACCACACATAAAACTTTGTTTTCAGTGGAAATTAAATTTTCAATTTTTCCTTCAAGTTGATTTTGTATCGATATATCTTCGATTCGATGTAAAGCAAGTGTCACGTCTTCCGGTCTAAGGATGATATTTACTTGTGGATCATCCAAAAAAACTTTCCCATCCAGCCAGGATTCAGCAAAGATCTGATGTTTACCATGCGACAGGATCATCATTCCTTTTTTATCATCCACAAAATCAAGTTTTAATGATATGGAATTGATCAGGCCTGATTTACTCAGTTCAGTTACGATCTCCTTATTTTGGATCAAGTCATAGTAATTTCCATAACCGGCAACCCGGCCATTTTGAATGATCAGTAATTGGTTTGTAAGTGTCAATAAGTCAGGTAAATCGTGACTGACCACGAGCATAGGAATTTTATATGTTTGAATCAGTGGTTTTAGAAAAGAAATAATATGTTGTCTTAAGTTTTTGTCCAGGGCAGAGAAGGGTTCATCCAGTATTAATAAATCTGGAGAAGAAAGCAGAGCCCGTCCAATAGCGACACGTTGTGCCTGTCCACCTGATATTTGAGATATGCGTTTGTCAAACAATTCAGTGATTTTCAACATGTTTGTTATTTCTTCAAACAGTTTCAGCTCTACCTTTTGTTTCAACCCATATTTTAAATTTTGGACGACATTCAAATGTGGAAATAGTCGACCTTCCTGAAAAACATACCCAATCTTGCGCTTTTCCGGTGAAAGGTTAATTTTTTTTGAATAATGATAAACGTACTTGTCTTGGATGCTTATGTGGCCTTTGTCCGCAGTTTCGAGGCCGGAAATGAGCCGAAGCAAAGAAGTTTTCCCAGCTCCGGATGGCCCGAAAATACCAGTTACTTGTTCATTCAGTTCACATTGTATATCAAGTGTAAATCCCGGCTTTGACAACTGAATATCGGCATTCAAGACACTCATGATTTTTTAATCAATTTTTTATTTAAAATCTCAGATGCAACCATTGCAGCAAAAGAAAGCAGGATAGATACCGATACTAACCTGAATGCTATGAGCTCACCTCCGGGGGATTCCATTGCAGAATATATTGCCAAAGGCATGGTTTGCGTTTGTCCGATGATGTTTCCTGCGAAAGTAATGGTAGCTCCGAATTCTCCAAGGCAACGTGCAAAACTTAGTATAAATCCACTCAGTATACCCGGTAATGCCAGTGGAATAGTTATGGTAAAAAACGTCTTCCATGGACCAGCTCCTAACGTCCGGGCTGCTGATTCCAATTCTACATCTACCATTTCGATGGCTACTTTTATCGCCCTTACAACCAGCGGAAATGAAACTACAATAGAAGCCAAAACGGCTGCCCAGAAAGTGAAAGAGATTCGTATATCGAAATGTTCCATCAAAAACTTTCCGATAAATCCACGTACACCAAAAACTACGATCAACAAATATCCTATTGTAACAGGTGGCAATACCAATGGCAATTGTACGAAACCATCAAGAAACCATTTCCCAATGAAATTTTTACGTGCAAGGAGCCAACCAGTACCAATGGCTATGGGTAATGAAGCAAGTGAACAGATCAGCGCAACCTTCACAGAAAGTCCAATCGCCTGATATTCTTCATAAGTAAAATCAAAAAGTTCCATTGCTTATTTCATGGATTTTGACTATAAATTAAAGCAAGATAAGCTTCTTATGTTTGCATAATTAGAGCAGTTACAATTGATATCAAATATTCTGTGTAAATATTTTATGGAATTTTTCAATAGAAGGAAACACCAATTCAAGTTGGTTAAGAATAGCATTTTTGGAAAAAGAAGTTTGATTATCTCATAAATCCATTCCTGATCCACATTCCAGAATTTGTTGGAGCGCTTAGATAATCATAAAATTCAAGGATAGAAGTAGGCTTGTCATTCAAAATAATTCCCTCATAACGAATCTCCTGATGACTCTTTTCAGGTACTGCTGCCACTATCCTAACTTTGTCAGAAGATATTGCGTCAGACAAGTACACAAATCCAAACGTTGCTTCACCCAATTCTACCAGGCGCAAGGTGCTTCGGGCATCTTTTGTTAAAATAAAGTGGGTGGAGAGCTGATTATAAAGATGATAAAACTCCATTGATTCTTTGGTATATTTTCCTAGTGGAACATGGCCGGGATCTGCGATGGCTATCTTGCCTTTCTGGGTATCCAAAACCGTTAATAATTCATTAATATCCATGCTATCAAGTTGATTATCACGAGGTGCAATTACCACAAGTTTATTGTAAGCGATGAGTTTTGGAATATTTTTTGGCTGTAATGAATGAACAACGTATTCCATCCATTCCGGACTGGCAGATAGAAATATATCGGCTTGAGCACCATTTTCAAGTTGCCTGGCGAGGGTGCCTGATGCGGCAGAATTGATAATGATCTGCGCCGGATGAACTTTTTCCCATTCCTGTTTTATTTCTTCAATTACAGGAGTCAGACTTGCTGCACAAAACACTGTAATCCGGTTTTCATTATTTTTTTTATTTACACAAGACAATAGTGCAAGGGCAATAAAACAACAAATGAGTATTCTTGGATACATCAACCTAATTTTATGCGTATCTAAATAATAGAATAAAGTTAAAGAATTTGGTTGCCGTTTGTTTTGTAACAACTGTATGAAAATCGTAATCCCGGGTTTCTTGAATTAGTCTGGAGGCATGCCGTTTTTATTCTGGCCAAACTCCATTTACAATCGGTTTTAAACTTAAATTTTCCAAGTCGATTACGATGTGTTTCACGCGTTCTCTTTTCCAGGTATATACAATATGCACCATGCCATCCTTAGTCTGTATTACTGATGGATATGAATATTCACCTTCTTCATTTTCCAATACCAAGGCGGCTTCCCACTTATGACCATCCTGTGAAATCGCCACGTTTAATGGTGATCGCTTCCCACCCCACTTATTTGGATTTTTACCAACATGATTGTATACCAATAATTGTCTCCCATCTGCGAGTGTTACTGCGTCTGTACCTGAATTTGGGTTTGGCAATCCACTTGGCTCCAAATTCGTCCAGGTTTTTCCAAAATCAGATGACCATGATGTTAAAATTGCATTTTCTTTGCTTCTGGCAAGAATTTGTAATTTGCCGTTTGGGTAGGTAAGCACACTAGGTTGAATGGCATTATAGGTGACACCATTATTTATCGGATCACTTTTTGTCCATGTTTTTCCAAAATCAGTCGTATACTCAAAATGGATCTTCCATCCGTTATTTTCTGTACTGGTCGGGCTGATTAATGTTCCATTGCTTAATAGCACCGGTTTATTTTTGATTGGGCCTAATATTCCTTCAGGGAGTTTTACCGGATCATTCCAGGTTTTACCATGGTCAGTAGATTCAATAAGCATTCCCCACCATTCGCTCGGACTTGGCCCAACTTTATAATACAATTGAAGTGGGCCGCCTGGTATTTGGTATAATACTGGATTCCAACATGGATAGCGAAGGGTTGCATTCTGAATCCCATTCGCAACCGATTCGGGACTAGTCCACACCTCATCTACTTTTCTACTAAGCCAAATTTCCACATCTTTATTTTTTTCTTTTGTGCCACCAAACCAGGATACGACCAATCCTTCTGGTGTTTTTGCTATGGTAGAAGCATGACATTCCTTAAAAGGGGCCTTTTCAAAAACAAATTCCTCAAGGAATACTCCCTGTTTCTGCGCAATGGAATGCGATACAGAAATAATACATACAAAAACAAAAGAAAAAATCAATTTGTGGTTTCGCATAGGGTGAATATTTAGATTCAATTAATATACTTGTATGAATTCAAAAGCGACCTCTTTTACATCGCTTTTTTTAATTTCCAATGATATATTTTTTCTTCACAATAGGGCTAAGGCTCATATAATTATATGTAAAAGCTGATCAGGTTGTCGTCAAAAATATAATATAAAAACTTATTTTTGATAGTAAAATTATGATCGATATGAAATTTTTAAAACTTACACTGGTTCTATTTTTTATTCTGAATGTTTCCTTATCTCATGGCCAATCATTGGATGGTTCATATGAATTCACAAAAAAAGATTCTTTGCGTGGGTCAATTACCCCGCCAAGGTCATGCTATGATGTTCATTATTACCATTTGGATGTGAAGATTGATCCGGAAAAGAAAACTGTTGAAGGATCCAATACCATTTTCTTTGAAGTTGTGTCTTCGACAAGCGTAATCCAGATTGACTTGTTTGAAAATATGAATATAAGTTCCATTGACCTGGATGGGAAAAAGAAACTCAAATTTCATAGGAAATTCAATGCAGTTTTTATCGATCTACCTGAGGAGCTCGCTCAAGGAACCATGCATCGTATTGAAATAGCATACAATGGTGAACCCACTATTTCCAGGAAACCTCCATGGGATGGAGGTTTTATTTGGGAAAAAGACAGTGTTGGAAATCCATGGATAGCGGTGGCTTGTCAGGGTACAGGCGCAAGCCTCTGGTGGCCCAATAAGGATCATCAGTCCGATGAACCCGATAGTATGTTGATCAGTGTCACAGTGCCAGAAGAATTAGAAAATATTTCTAATGGCAGATTGCGATC
>JAHEMV010000207.1 GCA_024643455.1 Cytophagales bacterium | reverse complement strand
ACTTGGCCTGCAGAAACCAAAAGATCGATGTTGCCACCATTTCTATCTTTCATCTTCAACACTCCATTCCAATAGGTATCGGTAGTAGCTTGATCTTTTATCTCACTCAGATCAGCACTGGATACCATAATATCTTTAAACATTTTGCCTTCCAGCTCTGATGGTGAATATTTGAACACATCTTTGCATACATCATTGGCACTTCGAATGACAAAGCTCTTATTTAACTCAAAAAGAACTGTACCACTCAAAACAATACGCTCGCGTGATTCACGATCAAGTTGATCTCTTTGAATTTTTTCCTGTGTTGCCTGTAGTTCCTCCATGTTTTGTCGCATCTCTTCTTCCTGCGCCCGCATTTGTTCAGTCATCATGGTCGATTCTTCCAAAAGTTTGGAAGTTCTTTCATTTACTTTTACAGAAGAAATAGTCGATGCTATATTTTCAGCAATTCGCTCAACGAATTCAATTTCAAAATCTTCATACTCCTTAAATGATGCCATTTCGATAACTCCATGGATCTCATCATTAAGCTTTAAAGGAACAATCAAAACACTTCTTGGATTTGCCTCTCCTAGACCAGAAGTTATCGATACATAATCGTTAGGAACTTCTGTCAGATAGATTACATCTCCTTCAATCCATGCCTGTCCTGATAATCCTTCACCCTTATAAATTTTCTTTTCCAGAAATTTTTTCTTGTCCCAGGCATAGCAAGCTGCCAATTCCATATATTCTTCATCGGAGGCTTCGCTATTTGCTTCAATTATAAACAAAGCACCCTGATTCGCTGAAATATATTTCACCAAATTTGAAATAATTTCATCTGCAAGCTTTTCAAAATTGTCATTGTAACTTCGAAGAATATCACCAAACTTCGCCAATCCACTTGTTGACCAGTTACGCTTTTTATCTTCTTCAGCAACTTTTTTCAAATTGGACCGCATCTCTAGCAAGGCATTACCCAACATGTCACTTTCACTCAATGGCTTAAATTCGCTGTCATATTTCCCATCTCCGATATTTTCTGCAAAAACAGTGATCTTACCAAAGCCTTCTGCCATAGAAGAAAGTGATGTCGCCATATCGCCAATTTCATCATTCGACATTTGCGATTTATCAATCTTCACCAGGTCACCCTGACCAAGGCGATCAATAATTGCTCTGAGGTAATTAATTGGCTTAGTGATGGTGGAGGAAATGGAGAACGCTAAAATAACACCCACAATGAGTAATATCACCCCTAAAATGGATGTAGTATTAATTAGTTGTTTGAAATTTGCCATCAATCCAGCATCTGTCTCGGCTTTTTGGGTTTTCAAATAATTATTAATTGTTTCCAGGTAGACGATAAGGGAGGCTGATCGAGGTAAAATCTCACTTTCGATTGATTCTTCAGCCATAAATTTTTTAATCGGATCTTCATAATCTTCAAAAGCATCCAACTCGGTCATAATGCTTTGTTCAATATCCAATAGTTCTTCAAATTGAATAAAGGCTGAATCCGGCTGTAAAACACCCTCTCCGTATTCAATACTGGAGGAATATTGAAGAATGCGATTTTTCACCTCCAGGTATTCGTGATCATGAATAGCTCTAAGGGCATTTTTATCATCCTCATTCGTCTGAAGATAAACCCAGTTGGTGATAAGCATTTTTGACCTGGTAACTAAAAATATAAAATCATTTACGGCATCCGTAATTGGGTTAATAACTTCCTGAGACTGCTTGATAATAGCATTCCCTTTGTAAATGGTGTAAACACTATAAGCAGCATTGCCACTAAAAATGATGATCAAAGCTAAAAATCCCCAGATAATTTTACGCCTGATAGTAAATCTTATTCCCTTCATCGGTTAGAAAATTGTTGAATAATATTTTATGATAAACTCGTTAATTTAAAAAGTGTGGTTTGCTTCTAATTTATTTCGATCCAATTTATGAAAAACAATCTATTTAATGGACATATATATTTATGTCTTTGTGTAATAAATAGTTATTGACTTCAATAAAATACTCAATTAAAGCAATTCAAGGCAAAAATAACGATAATAATCGGGCGGAAAAGAGAAAATAAAAGTCGTATTGGCATCTTTCATGTTCGTTTTAAGGCTAAACTGGCAATATCCTCTAAAAACATTGATTGATTTTGTCATTTTGGGCCCTACCGCAACATTTAATTAAAATATTACACATATTGTTTTTCTTTTATTATTAAACGATCATAAAATATTAACTTTGCGGCTTCAAATGACATGCTATGATCAATAAATTAGAAGCCATAAAAGAACGATTTGAAGAAGTTGGGCAGCTCATTGTGCAGCCAGATGCCATGGCCGACATGAAACAATTTTCTAAACTCAGTAAAGAATATCGAGACCTGGAGAAGATTGTAGTACAGTACAATAATTATAAGAAAATACTGGCCGGATTAAAAAGTGCCAAATCACTATTAGAAACAGAAAAAGATCCTGAATTCCGAGAAATGGCCAAGATGGAGCTTGAAGAATTACAGCCTCAAAAAGAAAAAATAGAGAGCACGCTCAAGCAAATGCTTATCCCGAAAGATCCAAATGATAGTAAAGATGTAATACTTGAAATCCGTGCCGGTACAGGTGGAGATGAAGCAGCTATTTTTGCAGGCGATCTTTTGAGGATGTATCAAAAATTTTGTGAGAAACAAAACTGGAAGATTTCTATTTCGGATTTCGTCGAAGGTACAGCCGGTGGCTTCAGTAGATTGGTGGCGAATGTCTCCGGAAACGACGTATATGGCATGCTCAAGTTTGAAAGCGGCGTGCACCGCGTCCAGCGTGTTCCAACTACAGAAACTCAAGGCAGGGTCCATACATCCGCTGCCAGTATTGCTGTATTACCGGAAATGGATGATGTCGAAGTAGAAATTGATTTGAATGATGTAAGACGAGATGAATTTTGCTCATCAGGACCAGGAGGTCAATCTGTAAACACTACTTATTCTGCCATTCGATTAACGCATATCCCTTCCGGGATTGTCGTGCAATGCCAGGATCAGAAATCCAAATTGAAAAACTACGATAAAGCGTTAAAAGAACTCAAATCGAGACTATATGCCATTGAAGTACAAAGACAACAGGATGAGATCGGTGCTGAGCGAAAATCAATGATTGGAAGTGGTGACCGATCCGATAAAATCCGTACATACAATTATCCCCAAGGTAGGGTAACGGATCACCGCATTGGATATTCACAACACAATTTGCCCCATGTAATGGATGGAAATATTTTTGACTTCATCGAAAAATTAAGAATAGCAGAAAATGCAGATAAATTAAAAACTGGTCAGCCTGATTAATGCCATCCATAAAAAATAGTGTAAATCCTGTAACGTTAATTATTCTTTTCTTCTTAGGCTGTACTTTTTTTTATTGTAAACCTGAAGATGAAATTTTTGATTTCAAATATAGCAACGGATTAGAATTTTCAGCGGATACCATTTTGTTTGATACCGTTTTTACGGGTATCGGGAGCACAACCAAACGGTTTAAAGTCTACAATCCAAGTAAGCAGGCTTTAAAAATAAGTAACATTCAGCTTGCAGGAGGTGCATCTTCATCATACAAAATATATGTAAATGGAATAGAAACCATTCAATCCGAAGGTGTAGGACTTTTGGGAAAAGATTCATTGCTGGTTTTAGTTGAAGTCTTTATCGATCCACAGAATAAAAATTCACCTTATTTAGTGAATGATTCCATACTATTTGAGACTAATGGAGTTTCACAGAATATAAAATTAATCGCATGGGGACAGGATGCCAATTACCTTGGAAATGTTGTTTTGCCATGTAACTCCCAGTGGACAAACGAGCGACCTTATATGATTTATAGCTCAATTCTGATAGATACACTTTGCCAGCTTTCTATAGAACAAGGAACCAAAATTTTCGCAGGCAAAGACGCCTATATTTATGTAAAAGGAAAAATTGTTGCAGATGGGATCCCTGAGGAACGAATTGTTTTTCAAAACCAAAGACTGGATCCCTCCTATGAAAACATTCCAGGTCAATGGGGAGGCATCGTGCTTTTAGAAGGTAGTCATGATAATTATTTGAATTTTACCACAATAAGAAATGCAGTTTTTGGCATTCGGCTTGGATCACCAGATCAGGACACAATTCCGGATATTATCATGAAAAATATGATTATTGAAAACATGAGCAACGCTGGAATACTCGCATTTACCTCCGATCTTTATGCTGAAAATGTATTAATAAACAATTGTATCGATTTTAATGCTGCAAACATTGCAGGCGGAAATTACACTTATAAGCAATGTACATTTGCCAATTATGGATTTAATTTCATAAGACAAAATCCTTCTTTTTATATTACTGACAACGTCATATTAGACAACGGATCAAAGATCATTGAGCAAATTAATGTAGCAATAAAAAACTCCATTATTGATGGAAATATGGAAGATGAACTATTTTTTAATTTGGAAGGCAACGCACAATACACATTTTCATTTACTAACTCAATCTTTAAAACAACCATCACTGATTTGGATACATTAGGAAATATATTGAATAAAGACCCAAAATTTATAAATCCATCACGGTATAATTATCGATTGGATACGCTTTCTACTGCAAAAGATATGGGTATTTTTGTTGGTGTGGCCTTTGATCTTGATGGGAATCCCAGAGATGATCGTCCTGATATCGGCGCTTATGAACGCATTGAATGATAGACAATGAAAATATTTCAAAAAGAAATTACCTTAAATCCATATCGGCGAGGCTTTCATTTGATTAGTCAGGAAATAGTTAATAATTTCCATGAATTAAAGGATATCAAAACTGGTGTTTTGCACATTTTTATAAAACATACTTCTGCCAGCCTGACCATTAATGAAAATGCAGACCCAACAGTTCGAATGGATTTTGAAGAGCATTTTAATAAAATGATTCCTGAAAATATGCCTTATTACCAGCATGATTATGAAGGTGCGGATGATATGCCCGCACACTTAAAATCCTCGATATTGGGCAGTTCTGTAAGCGTTCCTATAACAAATGGGCGTCTAAATACCGGAATTTGGCAAGGTATCTATCTTTGTGAGCACCGAAATCATGGTGGTTCCAGAAAACTTGTTTTAACTGTTTATGGTAATTGATATTATTTGAATATGAATAAAAGACTTTTATTACTTAGTAATTCTACTAATCCGGATGAAAATTATCTAAGCTGGCCTAAATCACATATCAAAGACTTTCTGGGTAGTGAGCTAAAGAAAATACTGTTTATTCCCTATGCAGCAGTGACTATTTCTTACGATAATTATTTTAATGCCGTTTCCGGATCATTAAAGTCTCATGGATTTCAAATAGAAAGTATTCATCAAATTGAAAAAATCGAAGGCATCATTCAAAACTATGATGCTATGATCATTGGTGGGGGAAATACATTCAGATTGATTGACCTTTTGCAAAAGAAAAAACTCCTCGAGCCTGTACGGAAAGCAGTTGAAAATGGAATGCCTTATATTGGATGGAGTGCCGGAAGCAATATAACAAGCCCGACAATTATGACCACGAATGATATGCCCATTGTAGAACCAGAATCATTCAGAGGGCTAAATTTAATTCCTTTCCAACTTAATCCACATTATACAGAAGCTACACTCCCAAACCACGGAGGAGAAAGTCGTATCATGCGAATCAATGAATTTACGACAATAAATCAGAATACTTACGTCGTAGGATTGCCAGAAGGCTCCCTCCTAAGACAGGAAGGAGCACAGCTTTACTTTATGGGTAAAGGAAATTGTACTGTTTTTTATCATGGAACAATACCACAACTTTTCAAAGATGGTGATGATATGAGCTGGTTACTCAAGGTTTAATTAAAGATCTCCAGATATTTTTCCACCGAGGTTGGTCGATGATTTCACTTCAGCCGGTTTGCCTCTGTATTTCAAAATAGCCTTGGATCCTGCAGTAGCTTCTAATTTATTTTTCACCCATACTACTACATCGGCATTGGTGTTTGACTTGATAAAGCCGTTTTCAGATTCCAATTCATATCCGTTGTATTTGGCTCCAATATCTGCACTGACTTCCTGCATTTCAGCTTTCCCGGATATTTCTATTCTCCCACCATTGGATAAGTTTGCCTTTAAAGCATTTACTTCTACTTCTAGATTGATTACTGCGCCGCCTGTTGCTTTAAGATCTAACTGATCACCGGTTATTGGCTCTTTAAATTTTACGTCAATTTTATTTCCCACTTCAATGGATCGAAGTTTTACATATTCCACCTCCACATTGATATTGGTATTATTATAAATCCCCGTTTTCAATTTTATTTTTAGCTCCCTTCCAGATGATTCAGTCACTATTTTGTCATACCCTATCCCTTCAGCAAGGAGTGTGATTCTTTCTTTATCAGATTTAATAAAAACCACTTTCATATTATCGTTCACAACAACTTTGTCAAAAGGATCAACTTCCCGAACAACTTTATTTTGAGCGTGGATGTCTAAAGTACTTAATAAAAGGAAAGCAAATGATGCTGAAATTAATAGACTTTTCATATATGATTTCATAATTACAAATTTTTGTAAATGTATAAAAATACTTTTATCAATTTTGATTAAAAAATAAAAAACCCATCAGAAGTAAAGTCTGACGGGTTTTTATCTTTTTTTTAATGATGACTATTCATCTTCACTTTCGTGCATTTCCTTCATTAGTTTTTGCTGGATGTCCATTGGTACGGAGGTATATTCAGCAAACTTGGTAGAAAAGCTCGCTCTTCCCTGTGTAATGGATCTTAACGAAGTTGTATATTTATACAGTTCAGCCAGTGGCGTTTTAGCTTTGATGATCTTATATACTCCTTTGCTATCCATTCCTTGAATTATCGATCTTCTTGCCTGAAGGTCTGTCATTACATCTCCCATCAAATCATCAGGAACCATGACTTCAAGGTCATTGATAGGCTCAAGAATTTTTGGATCTGCCTTTTTAAACGCTTCTTTGAAAGCATGAGCCCCGGCTATTTTAAATGAGATATCATTTGAATCTACAGGGTGCATTTTCCCATCATACACCATCACGCGGATATCGCGGACATAAGACCCAGTTATAGGTCCAACTTCCATCTTTTCCATGATTCCTTTGAGGATTGAAGGGATATATCGGGCATCGATTACACCTCCGACAATACAATTATAAAAAACCAATTTTCCACCCCAATCCAAATCGATTACTTCTTTACCTCGTACGGTAAAGTCTGTCGGCTCTGGCATATCATCATAATACGGCTCTATTTTCAGATACACTTCACCAAACTGGCCTGCACCTCCCGATTGCTTCTTGTGGCGGTAATCAGCCATTGATGGTTTTTGAATAGTTTCACGATAGGCAATTCTAGGCTTCAGGAATTCAATTTCTATTTTATGTAAATGTGATAATTTCCATTCAGTAACAGCAAAATGAAGCTCACCCTGTCCATCAAGAATCAACTGTTTCAATTCTTTAGAATAGCCATAAATAATTGTAGGATCTTCTTCATGTATTTCCCTAAGTGCTTCAGCTAGTTTTTCATCGTCATTTTTATCTTTTGCTCTTATCGCGGAAGTTATTCTAGGGGCTGGAAATTCCATAGGTTGAATCGCATAGCTAATGCTCTTATCGTGTAATGTTTGATTGGTATGCGTATTTTTGAGCTTTACAGTAGCGCCGATATCTCCTGCTACCAATTGATCAACGCTGTTTTTATTTTTCCCATCCATAATAAACAATTGGTTGAACCGCTCTGTGGTATCATTTTGATTGTTTATAAGATCCTGACCAACTTTCAATTTTCCTGAAAGTACTTTGAAATAGGTAATTCTTCCTAGGAATGGTTCTATGATCGTTTTGAAAACAAATAGTGAAGTCGGGTGGTTAGGATCACAGGCAATTTCTTCACCTTCAGTAGTAAGTTCAGGATTCATTTCGATTGCAGCAGGAGCAACATTATCAATAAAACCCATCAAACGGCCACTGCCCATATTATTTTTCGCTGAAACACAGAAAATCGGGAAAACATCATGTTTCATCATCCCTATTTTCAATCCTTTTCGAAGCTCATCTTCATCAAGGCTGCCTTTTTCAAAATACAACTCCATGAGTTCTTCATCATTTTCAGCCGCCTTTTCAACCAGTTCATTATGAAGTTGTGTTGCATTTTCAAGTTCATTTTCAGGGATTGGTAGTTTTTCAGGTTTACCTCCCTCTTTTGGGAACTTATACATGGTCATCTTCAGCAAATCAATGATGCTATCGAAACCTTCTCCCTGGTTCAATGGGTATTGCATCAAAATGGCTGGAGCGCCAAATCGTTTCTTTATAGAATCAACCGCAACATCAAAATTTGATTTTGGATGATCTATCTGGTTGATGGCAAGAATGACTGGTTTTTTAAACTGGTCGGCATAGTTCCAGATTAGCTCAGTGCTAACCTCCACACCTTGCTGTGCATTGATCACCATCACGCAGGTATCAGCAACTTTCATCGATGATACAATTTCTCCCATGAAATCATCAAGCCCAGGAGTATCTATAATATTTATTTTAAATCCACGCCACTCGGTGTGCATCGATGTAGCATAAACAGAATTCTGGCGATCATGCTCTATATCATGATAGTCAGAAATGGTATTTTTATCCTCAACA
>JAHEMV010000206.1 GCA_024643455.1 Cytophagales bacterium | reverse complement strand
TCCATCTTTCATCCATCTCAGACCCTGTACGGAATTGATCTTGAAGATCCTATTTTGGTAAATATCTTCTAAGGTTAATTTTTGACTATCCTGTGCAAATGCTGAAGAGGATATAATCGTAACCAGTATTATGATTAAAAAATTCCTTTGTGCCATTTTCAACCTGTTTTAATTATATTCGTTATACAAAAAAGTTAAGTGTAACAATCAAATATTTCTAAGTAAATGTCCAAGAAAAAAACATTTTCAGATTTAATAAAAAGTTCTGACGTTCCTGTCCTGGTTGATTTTTATGCGGATTGGTGTGGCCCCTGCAAAACACTATCCCCTATCGTCCAGGAGGTTTCATCAGCATTGCATGGTCGCGTAAAGGTAATTAAAGTTAATGTAGATAAAAACCAGAGCGCATCAATAAAATACGGAATTCGAGGTGTGCCTACCCTTATATTATTTAGTAAAGGAAATATACTTTGGCGCCAGGCAGGTGTATTGTCAAAAAGAGACCTTCAACTGACAGTTGAAAGATATATCAACTAGACCTTTAAATAAATTTTTGCACAAATTTTCTGATCGCAAGATAACACATGTCGCTTTGTTCAAACAGGCTCATGTGTGCACTAAACGGTAGGATATGTGAATTGCCATTGTCTAGAAACCCAGCCATTTCTTTTGATTTTTCAATTGGTACATTCTGATCAAATTCCCCGGCAATTAGCAAAATCCGATCATGGTGTTTTTTTATTAAATCCATGCTGTCTTCACGATCACGCATCGCTGCAGCATAATTTTTCACCGACTCAGGATTTACTTTGAGCCCTTGCTCGCTTATTTCTTTAATGGTTTTTTGGTGCTTTTTTGCCGTTTCAGGATAAAATAAAGAAGGCACAAAGGTTTTGATAAATGGCTCAACACCGTATCCATCAATAAACTCAATAAGCTTACTTCTATTTTCTTTTTTATCTTCAGCATCACCAAAAGCAGAAGAGTTAAACAGTCCTATTGCATTGACAAAGTCCGGATGTTTTCGCAATATTTCGAGTGAAATATAACCGCCAAGTGAATGCCCGATTACAATACATTTTGAAATGTCTTTTCCTTTCAACCAGGATACAATGCTATCTCCAATTTCTTCAAGAGAAAATTTATGATCTGGAAGAGGGCTTTGGCCAAATCCTGGCAAATCAGGACAGATGATTCTGAACGTGTTGGAAAGTTCGTCGCTTAAATTATTCCAAATCTGATTGGACTCACAGAATCCGTGTAAAAAGACCACAGGGAATCCCTTACCGGTTTCATAAAAAAAAAATTCTTGCATAATTTAACGATTCGCTAATTCTGGCTCCACCAATTTAATGACCGCATTTTTAATGCTTTCTTTGTCATAACCGCATTCTTTATGAAGTTGATCTGGTTCTCCATGTTCAATGATTTTGTCAGGAATACCAAGTCGGATAACTTGAGCTGTATAATTGTGATCTGCCATAAACTCGATAATCGCCGATCCGAAACCTCCCGGCAAACAGCCGTCTTCTACTGTAATTATCTTAGTAAATTTTGAAAAAATATCATGTAATAAAGCTTCATCCAAAGGTTTCAAAAATCGCAGATCGTAATGCGCAGGATATATTTCTTCCTCATTCAATTCATTGCAGGCTTCGATGGCATAATTCCCTAAATGACCAATAGATAATATTGCCACATCTTCACCATCACATACTTTCCTGCCCGTACCTAATTCTATTTTTTGAAATGGAGTTTTCCAGTCTACCATAACACCTTGTCCTCGGGGGTACCTGATTACAATCGGCCCATTTCCTGGTAGCTGTGCAGTGTACATCAAGTTACGCAACTCACTTTCATTCATTGGAGAAGCAATTACAAGATTGGGAACACAACGCATAAACGCAAGGTCATATGCGCCATGGTGTGTCGGTCCATCAGCACCAACCAAACCTGCCCTGTCGAGGCAAAGTACAACAGGCATTTTTTGTATGGCAACATCATGGATCACCTGATCGTATGCGCGTTGCATGAATGTGGAATAAATATTGCAAAACGGGATTAAGCCTTGAGAAGCAAGTCCAGCAGAAAGTGTAACCGCATGTTGCTCTGCTATACCAACATCAAAAGCACGCTCAGGCAATGCTTTCATCATAATATTCATTGAAGAACCAGAAGGCATTGCAGGAGTAACACCCATTATTTTATCGTTTTGCATTGCCAGTTCTAAAAGTGTCTCTCCAAATACGTGTTGGTATTTAGGTGGTTGAGGGGTCTCATTTTCTTTTATTCGAATGACTCCAGTGAGTTTATCAAATTTTCCTGGCGCGTGCCATTTGGTCTGGTCCTTTTCCGCTAAAGCAAAACCTTTACCTTTTGTAGTAATACAGTGTAAAATTTTTGGTCCGGGGATGTTTTTTAAATCATTCATCACATGAACCAGATGGTCTACGTCATGCCCGTCAATTGGCCCGAAATAACGCAAATTCAATGATTCAAATAAATTACTATGATGAAGAATCATGGATTTGAGACTGCTTTCAAGTTTTGAAGCAATTTCCTGAGCACTCTTACCAAATTTGCTCATTTTACCTAAAACTTTCCACACATCATTTTTCATTCTGTTGTAAGTATGTGATGTAGTGATATCGGTAAGATAATCTTTTAACGCCCCAACATTTGGGTCAATGGACATACAGTTGTCATTGAGGATAATGAGCAAGTTGGAATTGGAGACACCTGCATGATTCATTGCTTCAAAAGCAATTCCTCCAGTCATTGCGCCATCTCCAATCACTGCTATATGCTGACGTTCTTTTTCATTTTTATATTTTGAAGCAATGGCCATTCCCAAACCGGCAGAAATTGAGGTAGAAGAATGCCCTACTCCAAATGTATCATATTCACTTTCTGATCTTTTAGGAAACCCTGAAATGCCTTTGTATGTCCTGTTGGTATGAAATAGATCGCGCCTTCCAGTCAGGATTTTGTGCCCGTAGGCCTGATGTCCAACATCCCAAACCAACTGATCATAAGGTGTGTTAAAAACATAATGCAAGGCAACTGTTAATTCTACAACACCAAGGCTTGCTCCAAAATGTCCTCCATATACAGATACATTGTCAACTATAAATTGTCTAAGGTCATTGCAAAGTTCAATAAGCTGGTTTTGATCGAGTTTTTTTATATCATCGGGGGATTCGATCTTGGAAAGAATAGCGCCAGGTTGAATTAACATAATCTTTTTGTTTAACTAAAGCTTAGAACACTTGAAGAATTAATATTGTTTAAATGAACAAAATATACTTAATCGTTTCTAAACTTATGGCCGCTCAAAATTACATTATTTTTTTGTTTTTGCTTCTTTTAATCGTTTTAATATAAATACCTTTGAGTGCATAATCGTCTTCATTTTTGTAAAAATCACAGGCTTAAATAGAAAATTAATTGAGTTTTGAAGTAAAAATACCACTGTTTGAAGGTCCTTTTGATTTGCTTCTTTTTTTCATAGAAAGAGATGAGCTCGATATTTATGATATTCCCATTTCACAGATTACCGCTAATTTTCTTGAGTATCTCAAAGAACTTGAAAAACTGAATATCGAAGTAGCAAGTGAATTCATCCTTGTTGCAGCCAAATTGATGAGAATAAAATCAAAAATGCTGTTACCAAGACCACAACTTGATGAAGATGGCAATGAAATAGACCCAAGGGATGAATTGGTCCAACACCTTTTGGAATATAAGAAATATAAATCTGTACTTACTGAGCTGATCTCCATGGAGTCCGATATGCTTTTAAGGGAAAAGCGAGGTAATGTATTCAAAGAGTTAAAAAAGCTTTCCGAAACTGTAAATGTAGAAAGTGAGCTTCAAAACGTTGATTTATATAAATTACTAAAAGTGTACCAAAGGGTATTGAAGCGTTATGAATTGGAAGCTGAAAAACCAACACATCATGTCGTACAATATCCATACACTATTTCCGAACAAAAGGACTTCATAATCAGCAAGGTAAACGAAAAGCAAAAACTCTCGTTTACGCAAATTATCGAATACAATCCCGAAAAAATAGGCTTCATTTATAATTTCCTGGCTATTTTAGAATTACTTCAACTTCAACAAATTGCCATAAGAATAGGAGAAGGATATAATAATTTCTGGATAGAGCGACTTGAAAAGGAATTGGTAGATTAGATGGATCTCGATGCAAAAAAAATCCTCAAAACATTAAATCCTAGAAAAGTCTGGGTTCCGGTTGGATTGGGTCTTGGAATAGTTCTTTATTTGTTTTTGAGCGACCCGACAATTACTGCGGATAAAATAAATCTTATTTTTGATGCTACCTACCTTCCAGTATTATTTGCCATTCTTGTTTTCTTCTCTCGCTTTGCCGGGTACATATTTCGCATAAAAAGCATTACAAAAAACGAGCTGACGTGGACTAGCAGTCTTTATGTGATTGTACTCTGGGAATTTGCTTCTGCTGTCACCCCTTCTGTTGTTGGGGGTACTGCAGTAGCTGTTTTTATATTGTGGAAAGAAGGAATAAAGCCAGGAAAAGCCCTCGGTTTTGTATTGCTTACCGCGATATTTGATAACCTGTTCTTTGTCCTTGCAGCTCCGCTTACTTTATTTTTAGGAATGGATCAAGTATTTCCGGTAGTATCCAAAAACTCAGATCTATTGGAAAGCAGCATGGATATCCTTTTCTTTCTGAGTTATGGATTGATCACCTTATATACTATGGTCATGGCTTTTGCCTTATTGATCAATCCGCGTCTATTCAAATGGGTGCTTATTAAAATTACTTCCACAAAATTATTGAAGAAATGGCAATATGCAGCTTATAAAAGAGGAACAGAAATGATCCTGGCTTCAGAACAGCTCAAAGGAATGGGCAAGAAATTCTGGATATACCTATCACTGTCAACCATTTTTATATGGTCATCACGGTATTTATTATTGAATTTTTTGATGGCTTCATTTACCAGAATTTCCGTAGGAGAGCACGTTCTTATATTCGGAAAGCAAATCATATTATGGGTGGTCATGCTTATATCACCGACTCCCGGAAGCAGCGGAACTGCAGAGTACTTTTTCCCAATTTTCTTCAGAGAAGATCTGGGAGATTATACATTAATCGTGAATTTATTGTGGAGACTTTTTACCTACTATCCATACCTGATACTGGGCGCGATATTCTTGCCGAGATGGATAAAAAGAGTATTTTTCAATGGAAAATGAGCAATTAACCTAAGATAAAACAAGTTTAAAAAAGGTTAATTGCTAGTTTGAAGTTTAAAATTTATCTAACGCAGAAAAAAAGAAATTTCCTTCAATTTCAGCATTTTCATCTGAATCTGAGCCATGAACAGCATTTGATTCCATGGATTTTGCATACAATTTTCGGACTGTACCTTCGGCGGCATCAACCGGATTTGTAGCGCCAATTAATTTTCTGAAATCTGCAACGGCATTGTCTTTCTCTAATATTGCCGCAATAATCTGTCCGGACGACATATAAGTACACAAGCTATTATAAAAAGGTCTTTCAATATGGACCGCATAAAATTTACCGGCTCGTTCTTTGGTTAACTTTACCATTTTCAGAGCAACAATTCTAAATCCTGCCTCTTCGATCATTTTAAGTATTGCACCACTGTATCCATCTGCAACCGCATCAGGCTTAACCATGGTAAACGTTCTATTTGTAGCCATTTTAGTTTAGTTTATTTTTAAAGAATGCAAAAATATAAGATTATACTTGAATGATAAACTGTAGAATAAATTTATTGAATTTATTACGCTTTGAAGGGAAATAAAACCATCATTCGAATTCAAAAATTTAAATTTATGGGAATTAGTTTGTTAAAAATACGTTCCCGCCTGCTTTATAAAATATTGGCTTTAGCAAATATATCATATAATCATTTATTGATTTACTGTAGAGACATTACTTCAACTCCCTTCCATTTTTGTTTTTACTTTTTTTATTCGCAGTTTTGCAGCTTGTTTTAGTTCAGCCCTTCACTGGGCTTTTTTATATGCAAAAACTTGAATCGCTTAGGGAGTATTTAGAGACCCCGAAAAAGATCGTCATAACAACGCATTTCAAACCGGATGCAGATGCCTTGGGGTCTTCACTTGGTCTTGGAAATTATCTCAAAAAAAAAGGACATCAGGTTAATTTGATCTCGCCTTCTGATTACCCCGAATTCCTTAATTGGATGGAAGGCGAAAGTGAAGTGATCAATTATGAGGCGAGAAAGAAAAAAAAATCACAGAAATTAATTCAAGAAGCCGATATCATTTTTTGTCTGGACTTCAATTGTCTAAATAGAATTAATGAGTTGGGTGAACTGGTTAGAGTTGCACCGGCACTAAAAGTTCTGATTGATCATCATCTGGATCCTGAGCAATTTGCAGATTTTGAGCTTTGGTCAACAAACGCTGCAGCAACGGCAGAGTTAGTTTATGAATTGATTATCAGATTTAATGACAGGCAATATATAGATCAAAGTATTGCTGAGTGTTTATATGCAGGGATCATGACCGATACAGGTCAATTCAAGCATCCCAACACTACAAAAAATATTCACCTCGTCACGGCTGACCTGATTGAACTCGGCGCAGATATCGCCAAAGTCGGACGCTACATTTACGATAACAATTCGCTTGACCGGCTAAAATTCACCGGATATGCCCTTAGCCAAAAACTCAAGGTGTTAAAAAATCTAAGAACGGCCTATTTCTGGATCAGCGCAGACGATTTAAAAAAATTTAATTCCAAAACAGGGGATACGGAAGGATTAGTAAATTATGCATTATCCCTTAAGGATGTGGTTTTTTCAGCGGTGATTATTGAACGACCTGAAGCCGTACGACTTTCTCTTCGTTCCAAGGGTGGTTTTTCTGTCAATGATTTTGCCCGTGATCATTTCAGTGGTGGTGGACATCCCAATGCGGCTGGTGGCGTTTCTGACAAAGGTCTTGAAGAAACAGTAGCAGATTTTGAAAGAATAGTAAAACAATACGAAAAACAATTAAATAGAAATTTTAAAAAAACAAATAAACATGAGTATTAGGGTATTAAGTACAATTATGGCCATAGTGGTTGTAGGAATGAGTTACGGTTGTCAATCAGATGAATTTAATGTTTCCCCAGAGGGCTATCAATATAAATACATCAAAAAAGGAACAGGACGTCTGCCAAAAAATGGAGAAATTGTGGTCTATAACATGACCTACATGAATGAAAAAGATTCAGTTTTATTCAAATCTGAAGCAGATCAGCCAGCTATGGTTCAGTGTGATTCCATGCAGTGGAATACTACAGGTCCATTATTTAAATCATTTAAAATGATTGGAGAAGGTGATAGTATTTTAATTAAGATTCCAACCAAAGTACTATTTGAAGAGTCTTTTAAAGCACCGATCCCTGAAGACCTGGATTCTACGGGATTCTTTACTTTTTGTATCGGGGCATCAAAAATAATGACGGAAGAAGAAGCACAGCAGGAAGCAATGGCAAAAAGGGAAAAAATGATGCAGGAACAAATGGCAGCTGGTGCAGAACAACTAAAAGTAGACATCGAATCGATCGATAAATATCTGGGTGAAAGCAATATCACTGCACAATCTACAGAATCTGGATTGCGTTATGTGATCGAAACTGAAGGAACGGGTGATTTTCCTCAGCCAGGGCAAAATGTTAAAGTACATTATACTGGCACCTTAATGGATGGAACCAAATTCGATTCTTCTTATGATAGAAACGAACCGCTTTCATTTGCAATTGGCATGAGGCAGGTAATTCCAGGATGGGACGAAGGTATTGCCTTACTTAAAAAAGGTGGAAAAGGAACGCTTTATATTCCTTCAACATTAGCCTATGGGCCAAATGGAGCAGGTGGAGTAATTGCACCTAATAGTAATTTAAAGTTCGAAGTCGAGCTTGTTGATATAGAATAATTTTAAATAAAGACTAATGGAGATACGCGGTATGAAAAAGAAAGGTTGGCTATTGGTAGCTATTGTTGGTGTGGTTTTTATCCTTCAGGGATGTTTGAAAACCGATAATAATGTGTATGATGGGTATAAGTATCTCCAGGAAGACATCAAAACCCTTCAAGATTATTTCGTGGCAAATAATCTTGATGTTGTCATGGATTCGGCAACAGGAATATTTTATTCTATAGATGGCAAAGGTGAGGGATACAAAACAGTGAATAACACTGAAGTAGAAATCCAATATCAGGGAGAAACACTTGATGGAGTTGAGTTTGTCAATAACTTTGGTGGAAGTCCTATAGGAGTGACATTGGGTGACAAGATCACTTATCCATCTTCCCTTACTGAAGGAGTTATCATCGGATTATTTAAAATGTTTGAAGGAGATTCTGCTACGGTTTATGTGCCATCACCTTATGGATTTCAGGATAAAGGATTTCAGAGTGTTCCGCCAAATAGCATATTGGTTTATAAAGTGAAATTTGTGAAGATTAAAAATCTTGAAACCGAACTGGCAAAAATAGATCAATACATATTAGATAAAAATATGGCTGCAGACATCGATTCCGTTTTTGGAACCCGATATGCCATACACAGGGTGGGCAACGGGATCACTCCAAAAATTGGTGCTTCAATTTCATTGGATTACCAGGGTGAATTATTGGATGGGACAGTATTTGATTCTTCATATGATAGAAATGCTCCATTAAATTTCAC
>JAHEMV010000205.1 GCA_024643455.1 Cytophagales bacterium | reverse complement strand
AATCACAGCACCGACCAGCTTTGATTTTTTCCCAACCCTCATCCATTCATTGACCATTACCCTCTGACTAATGATATTACTTAACCACCTTCACCCATTGGCCTTTCGTATTGCTAGAGATACTATTGTCGTACATAGCTCCCACAAATACAGATGGCATATAAAATGTACCCTGGTAACTGGCATTCAAATATACTTTAAAGGTGATCTTTGTGCTTTTCGCAAGATCAAAATAGGACATAACCCGATCATCTCGGATATCCTGATATTCTGGTTTAGCACCGGAATATAATTGATCAGTATCATCCAGTCTGTTATTAAGGATTTCCCATCCAGATGGAAATATCTGTGTGATGGCCATTTCCTCATAATCTCCCCTTAATCCAGGATTGGTGATGGTAACTTCAGCGATGAAATCAGTTCCCTGCTTCATATTTTCAATGGATATAATTTCACCCTTCATATTTTTATAATTAAGATCCATTTTGACATTATTTTCACTAGCAGTTTCATTTCCTTCCAGCGGAACACCGGTTCGTATCAGCTTAACAAACAACGGATTTTCTCCATTATTTTTAACAGATATTTTACCTTGCTTATCCGGTTCAATAATTGTTACCTGGTTTAAATAACGATCACCATCTACTCTAAACTGATTTCCGGATACTTCTACAGAGGCATTAATTCCTCCCTGAACTGGATATTTTTTAGCAAATTCAGCGATTCCTATCAGACAATAAGCTGTTGTCTGGGTACTCATCCAATATTTAGGATTTCCCATCTTTGTTGAAATAATTTGAATCATATTGAAAGCGTCGGTTTTTTTATCAAGCTTCACTAAAGTTTCCAACATGATCGCCTGGTCTCTTTGAGTAGATCCGTAGGTCCCTCCTAGTTCCCTGTATTCTTTTACCTCAGTTGTCAATCCATTTATAATTTCTAATGCTACATCATTATACCCTGCTGCTGCATAAGCTGATGCTAAAGTATACTTTGCTGTATTATTGTTATAATCCCTGCCTTTCAATCTGTTCATGGCACCCAGTGAAGGAAATCCTGAAATCGCCAGTGTATATAATCGATAAGCCTGAACCTGATAGTCATTGTATAATACTGCATTCCAGTTATTGGCCTGCTCCTGCTGATAAGACACCCATTTTGATACGATATCTTCAGGGACATGATATCCCTGCTTTTTGGCTTCTATCAAAAAATGACCTGCGTAATTTGTCCCCCAAAGGTTGACCTGGCTGTTCCCTGGCCAATAAGAAAAACCTCCATCAGTAAGTTGAAACGTTCGAATCCGGTCTATGGCGGCATTGATATTCGTCTGAATTTCTTCCGCTTTTTTATCAGTGAGTTTGATCAGATCCTTTAAGTACAATTGGGCGAAAACTGAAGAAGTAGTTTGCTCAATACATCCATGTGGATAACTGATAAGGTAATTAAGCCGTTGTTCCAGATTCAAGGGTGGAAGACTAGATATCTCTACAACTCCCTCATTTGTGCTAATCAAACCCAATGGATTGTAATTGATTTCCCACGTTTTACCTGCTTCCAGTAATGTTTCTTCAACCTGGCTCATTTCAGGATTACTTGCCCTAACCTGAAGCTCCACATCATAAGTTGCATTAAAATCCCCTGATTTTGCTTCAACATGTACCTTCCCTTTCCCCAATCCATTTGCTGCTTTTAGGGTAAAATAAACCACCTGATCACCAGGTTCGTTGAAGCTTACAGTTTTTGAGCTGTTCCCTTGCAAAGCTAGTCTTCCATCCGTTTTCACGGTTAGATCAACAGATTTTATATTTTTATCCATTGCAAATACATTTACCGGAAGGGTAATTTCTTCTGTAGGACCAGCAACCCGCGGTAAGGTTGCCAGGATCATAAGCGGTTGTTTAACCGGTATGGTTTTTTCACTAGTACCATAAGCGCCGTCATACCCAGCCACAACCATGGCCCTAACACTTCCAATATATTGAGGCAATTTAAATTTATGTTCTGTTTTTGCTCCTGCTTTGGCATAAAATGGCCCGAGAAACATGACAACCGGCTTGAATCGATTTGCTTCCTCATCTTCAGGTGCTTTAATTTCATCGTCCCCTCCAACAGCCATAAGTTTTTCCAATGCGCCACCATAAGCGCCCATCACATCGTCAAATACATCCCAGGTCTTAATTCCCAAAGCTTCCCTTGCATAAAAAGCATTCCATGGTTCAGGTGTTTTAAATTTGGTTAGATCTAGCAGCCCATCTTCTACAATAGCAATGGTATAAGCCATTGGTTTTTTATTCATTTCACTAACCGTCACCTTGAATTCCTGTTCAGAGCGTAACTCGTCTGGCATGGTAATTACAGGATTCAATTTTGTACCGGGATCAATTACTTCAATTGCCTGCACTCCGTACATGCGTATCGGTAAGTCATTCGAAGTCTGTGCATGTGGTTGTAACATGGTAATATTGGCATACACATTTGGCGACATAGCTGAAGTAGCCTCAAATTCCACGACGGTATTTTCCGCTTTGGTCGTCACCCAGAATGTTTGCAACACTTCACTCCCGGTCTCGAGACTAATGAGCGCCCTACCCCCCTCACTGCTTGGGATATTGATCCGAATTGGTTCGCCCACCTGAACGCTTTCCTTTTCCACACTAAAGTCAAGCATAGTGGCTCCTCCGAGTTCACCACGTCCTTGTTTCCCAGCCCAACCTGGCCAGTCTATGAAAATAATCTTGCCTGCAGAATGACCTGATTCCGGGTCTTTTACCTTGATCATGTATCTTCCCCATTCAGGCTGATTAACTCTTAGTTTGTAAATTCCCTCACCATTATTTGTTTTTATGGTACCACTTGTTATCAGCTTGGAATAATATGTACTGGAATAATTACTTTTGCTTTCCCAGGAGTTGTCCCACCACCATCTCCACTGGAGTTTATATAGACCAACCTCCAGTTTTCTATCCACTGGCAATCCTTTAGCATCCACAGAAACGACACGAACATTATGGTCCTTATCCGTCACCAACATTCCTCGTTTATCTCCATCGGGCACTTTTATTCCAGCAAAACTAGCATAAGGGACATACTGGACAGTTGTATTGTCAATACTGAAATCACCGCCCTCTTCAAATACCTTTCCTTTAAAAATGGCCTTTAACATCCCGGGAGGTTCATCACCAGTTTGAAGTTTTATTGGCATGCGTGCATTTCCCTGATCATCTAACCGGCCCTCAAAAATCTGCTCACTTTCCGTTATAAATTCTTTTGAAGGATCGTCAAAAGTCACATCTTCATATCCTTTAAATGTCGTTTTAGATGGAACCAGCAAAACTTCATAAGAAGCCTTCAAATTTTTAGCAATTGCGCCATGGAGCCACCTTACATTAAGATTTCCATATTGACTGGTTTGACTTGCGAATAGTTTGTCGCCATCAAATTTGAGATTGATTTTAAGTCGGTTGGGTTTTACGGTTTCTATTTTTACCTGTTTCGAAAATTGAGCTCCTCCAACTTTTACTTTAGCAATCCAATTCCCTGTTGGGGCATCTTTAGCTGTAGTTGGATGAAAGGCATAAATACCCATAGCTGATTTTGACAACACATTTTGTTTTGCCAGTTGTCCCAACGGGTTAAAGAGCTCTAATATGATCGGATGTCCATCCGGAAGCCTGTTTTGAATATCGTCCAGGATAAATGATAAATGAAGTGTGTCGCCTGGTCTCCAAACCCCTCTTTCTCCGTAAATAAATCCTTTTATCCCTTTTTGAATCGTATTTCCAGTCACATTAAAATTACTTAATGACAAAGAACTACCATTATCCAATTTTAGATATCCAAATTGTTTATCCTTCTTAACAATCAATGCATAAGGATTACCTTTTAATGCCAACTTAACCTTTCCTTCGCTATCAGAAGTACCCGAGTTTATTAATTGTTGTTGATAGTCGTATACTTCTACTTTAGCTCCCTGAACAGGATCCGTTGAAATAAGATTGGTGGTAAAAACCAGCAATTCTCCCTGGTCCGCTTTTTTGGCAATTATGCCAATATCCGATGCAAAAATAATTTTTTGTGCTCCACGATTATTTGAATAATACGCTTTATGGCATGGGTTATCCCGTTCGTCCCAGTCGTAGTAATAATATTCATCTTCATAGTAGTCATTCTCATAATAGTCCCAATTGGTGGATTCTTCATAATCCCAATCATCAATTATTTCATCCGTTTCTCCTTCAGCCTCTGGACAAAAATATAAAGACTGTGATTTTCTAAAACTGATTTTTACCTGATAAAATGCACCAGGTTCTATATCAATGTATTTAGAAATATCGATGCTATATCGATTCCATTCATTCAGATTAGTAGCTCCCATGGTTGCCAAAGGAATAGTCTGTTTAGCCACAGGTCGTCCAACGCGCTGCAATTGGTAATTACCTCCAAGTTCATTTACCTGAAGATATTGAAGCATATTATTTTCAAATATTCGAACGATGGTAAGATCAATAGCATTAAGACTAATCGCTTCAAAAGGAACAATTAACCCTTCAGAACTTGGCATTATTACACCTTTATTGGCAGTAATACGCACATCTGGTTTTTGCTGTGAAAACTGTATTTTACCTTGATAATCCTCCTTTAAAGCATACCCTGCTGAATTTTTAATGGATTTGTCAATAGTCAGGTCTACATTTCCCGCCAGGGCACTTGTTACATAAATTTTCAATTCATTCAAGTTGACCACTACTCTCGGAGCTGTTCCTTGAGAAAGCATGACCAATCCCCTCAAATTTTGCTTATCATCAATAGGGTCAGAAAATTTAACAGAAATGTATTGATCACCAGTACTCTTGATTTGAACTGAAGTAACCGTAAAATCGCTTAGCGAAGGAATATCATAGTTTATTTCATCATTTTTATCAACCCCGATAGCCTTTCCATCCCATTCGATCTTCACCACTTCTTTCTTATCGTTTCTATTGATCTCTTCAATAGTAAATTGATGACTATTATCACCGATGCCGTGTTCAAAATTGATCTTTAAAACATTTCCATTTTGTGAAGCCTTCAGAATTTGTTCAGCCTGTTCATTTTCGATCTGATCCGTAGTTTGAATAGATCCAGTCAGCTTCACTTTCGAAAGGTCCTGTGCAGTATAAAGTGAAATTCCATCAATGGTCACATTAAAGTTTAGTGGAATGCACTCAAAAGTAAATTTGAATTCTTTTTTGTCGCTTGGAACTTCTATGACTTTGTTCAGCAAAAAAACGGATTTATATCGTTGACCACTAGCCAGGTCTGTATTTGGTTTGAAAACAATTGTTTTTGTATCTACCCAAAATGCTTTGCCTTTTATGGAAGGTTCAAAAGAAAACAAGTCGGAACCGACTTCTTCACCAGGTTTTGCATCTGCAACATCCTTAGCAAGTTTAATGGTTATTTCAGACTTTTTTGAAACATATCCTGAAGTAAAGGCGGAGACATATTCAACAAAAAGCATTTTTGGACTGCTGAATGTATCTTTTTCTACTTTAGTCTCATTTTTGCAGGATTGTTGAAATAAAATGGCAAACAAGCCAATCAGAAAAAAAATGTGGCGGATTTTCATAAAGATAAAAAATTAGTAAAAAATCAATTACGGTTATTTTTGGTTAAAAATCTAGCCTTAATGTAAGAATTGTTTTAAGCTTAGTTGATCTATAAACGTGAATTGAAGCAATAAAAAAGCCGTCCAAACTGAAAATATCAATTTGGACGGCCTTGTTATGAACTAAACTTTTATTGACCTGATAATGCCTTAATTCTTTCTTCTAAGGCTTTTGCTTTGTCTGTCATATGCAATTGAAGATAAACTCCTTCCAGTGTCTCAAGCAATTGGATATCTTCATTTGGTTTTACTTCAGCTGCTTTTTCAAAATAAGGTAATGCTTCATTAAAATGAACATGCGCTTTCTCTTCATAAGCAGCTTCCATTTTTCTGTATTCGTTCAATGGAAGATTATTAAGTTCGCTGACAACATCACGGGCTTTATTATAGTGCATCACACCTAGATTGTAATTTGCCTCATAATAATCAGGATTAAGCTCTATTGCTTTTTGATAATTTTCAATTGCTGGTTCTACCTCATCCTGCGAATCAAAGAGGTAACCAAGAAAATAGTAATACTGGGGATTGGTAGGTTCATTTTCAATTGCTTCTTCAAGCTCAGACTTTGCCTCATCAACCCTTTCCATAATAATAAGTGTCGTTATTTTTTCCTGAGTAAAATCTTTGTTATCTGGATATTTTTTCAAGGCGCTGTTGATTGTACTTAAAACCATATCATTATCTTCTTTTTCTGTCCTGTACATGTAGATAAGAGTCTTATATGTATCGATGTTGGCATCTCCATGGTCAGCTAAGGTTTGAAAACATTCCAGTGCCTCATCAAGCATGTCGGCTTGTTGAGCTGAAACACCTCCATATAACAATGCAGTAGTATCATTTGGGACTACCATCAATGCAGTTTTAAATTCTTTATACGCACCTTCAAAGTCATTTTCATTATATTTTTCTGCTCCCTGATTAACTATAAAACCATAAAGCTGAGTTGTCTCTTGCTCACTGAAAATTACATAGGTAGATGTCTCCTTATCCATTTCTTTCACTTTATTAAAGGATTCCATGGCAATTTTTAATGCCTCATCACCGGGAACCAGGCTTTTAAATTCGCCGCTATCTAGATAGATAGCTTTATAAATCTGCCCTTTAGTGTACCAGTTTTTAGATGCCGTTGAAATTTTTCCTTTTTCATCGATCTTGAATGCTTCATCAATCTCGGCTTTGGCAATATCAAGTTTGCCTTGAGACAATGCCATTTCTGCTTTGGCTGTTTTGCCTTTCGGTACATATTGACCATAGGTAAATGTTGCCAAACCTATGAACAACATAACAAAAATTAACTTTTTCATTTGTATAAAAATTGAGTTCAAAAATGTTACACTTATAATTTTGATGGAAAATTAATAAATAATCCAATCACGTTTATTCAGTTTGCTCCTCTTTTTTATCAGAATCTTCGATTTCATTTTCTGAGCCTTCTTCTATGACTTCTAATTTATGTATGGCCTCTACAGATGATATCTCATCGTTTTCATTCAAACGAATAAGTTTAACACCCTGAGTTGCCCTACCCATAACTCTAAGATCTTCAACTTCCATCCGTATGGTAATACCGGATTTATTAATAATCATCAAGTCGTCAGAATCAGTAACTTCCTTAATAGCTACCAGATACCCGGTTTTTTCAGTAATATTCATGGTTTTAACACCTTTTCCACCGCGTTTGGTAATTCTGTATTCTGTTACTTTGGAACGCTTGCCATATCCTTTTTGTGATACGACGAGCAAATCGGCATCCTCGCGTTCTATGCAAACCATTCCGACCACTTTGTCAGTCGAAGAATGATCCAGATACACTCCTTTAACACCTGCAGCTGTTCGACCCATTGGTCTAACTTGCGTTTCATGAAAATGAATTGCACGCCCGGACTTCACGGCTATGACAATATGATTATCTCCATTTGTAAGTTTAACTTCGAGTAATCGATCACCTTCATTTATGGTAATGGCATTAATACCGTTTTGTCTTGGTCTGGAATAGGCTTCTAAACTAGTCTTCTTAATCGTTCCTTTTTCAGTACACATCACAATAAAATTATTATTGATGTAGTCCTGATCCTGCAAACTTTTCACGTTGATAACTGCACGAACAGTATCTCCAGGTTCTATGCTAATTAGATTCTGTAATGCTCTACCTTTGGCGGTTTTGCTGCCTTCGGGCACTTCATATACTTTTTTCCAATATACTTTACCATAATTGGTAAAGATAAGTAACGGATTGTGTGCAGTTGCTACAAATAAATGCTCGGTAAAATCATCATCTTTTGATCCGGCACCTTTACTTCCTACACCACCCCTTCCCTGGGTTCTGAATTCTACAAGTGGTGTTCTTTTGATATAACCCTGGTGCGAAACAGTAATTACCATTTCATCGTCCGGAATGATGTCTTCTATATTAATATCGTCAGCACTATGAACTATTTCAGTTCGACGTTCGTCCCCGTATCGTTCTTTGATTATCAGAAGTTCATCCTTGATAATGGTCATTCTTCGTTCTAAATTTTCAAGGATATCTTTCAGGTCTTTTATGAGTTCAATGATCTCATTGTATTCCTTTTCTATTTTTTCTCGCTCCAGTCCTGTCAGTCTCTGAAGACGCATATCAAGGATAGCTTTGGCTTGTATTTCACTAAGCTCAAATTTTACCATCAAGCCTTCTTTTGCTTCATCTGGATCTTTAGATGCCCGAATAAGCGCTATGACTTCATCAAGATTGTCCAAAGCAATCAGATAACCTTCCAAAATATGGGCTCTTTTTTCTGCTTCCTGAAGTTCAAATTCTGTCCGACGAATCACGACTTCATGTCTATGATCAACAAAATGTTTGATCATATCCTTTAGGTTAAGAGTTTGTGGCCTACCTTTAACTAAAGCCACGTTATTCACCCCAAAAGAAGATTGTAATTGAGTATATTTGAATAAATTATTTAGAACAATATTTGGAATTGCATCCTTTTTCAGATCATAAACAATTCTTAAGCCTTCCCTGTCTGATTCATCCCGTATATCAGAAATTCCTTCAATTTTCTTTTCGTTAATCAAAGCAGCTGTCTTTTCAATCATAGACG
>JAHEMV010000204.1 GCA_024643455.1 Cytophagales bacterium | reverse complement strand
TACCTAAAAACCTGAAACTAAGCGTTCATTCAGGAAGTGATAAATTTTCCATCTATAAGCCTATCCGAGAGCTAACCAGAAAATACGATACCGGTGTACATGTGAAAACTGCCGGGACAACATGGCTCGAAGAGTTAATCGGTCTGGCCGAGGCAGGCAATGAAGGTCTGAAACTGGCAAAAGCGATTTATGCCAAGGCACTCAATCGCTTTGATGAACTGACCGGGCCGTATGCAACAGTGATTGATGTTCAGATCGAAGGATTGCCGACTGCTGAAGAAGTTAATGGATGGACTGGTGAAAAATATGCCAATACACTTCGTCATAATCAAAACCACCCTGATTTTAATCCTCAATTCAGACAATTACTGCATTGCGGGTACAAGGTAGCAGCAGAGTTTGGCGATACCTATTTCAATGCATTAGACAAATATAAAGCGATCATCGCAAAAAATGTCACTGAAAATATATTTGAAAGACACATCAAACCACTATTTATAGGCTGATAATTATTAGAATTCCATGAAACAGTTTCTCGATAAGAACTTTATTCTAGAAAATAAAACCGCTGAAAAGCTGTATCACGAACATGCAGCTAAAATGCCAATTATAGATTATCATTGTCATCTTTCACCTGAGGATATCGCCAAAGACAGGAAGTTTGAAAACCTGACTAAAGTTTGGCTGGATGGTGATCACTATAAATGGAGGGCTATGCGCACCAATGGCGTTGATGAAAAATTTATTACTGGCGATGCTGATGATTTTGCAAAATTTCAAAAATGGGCTGAGACGGTTCCCTATACCATGCGGAATCCTTTGTATCACTGGACACATATGGAGTTGCAAAAACCATTTGGAATCCATGAAATATTGAATGGTAATTCTGCCAAAAAAATATACGATGAATGTTCTGCAAAGCTTCAAAAAGATGATTTTAGCTGTCGAGGTTTATTGAATCAATTTAAGGTCGAAGTGGTTTGTACCACCGATGATCCTATCGATAGCCTGGAGCACCATAAAGCAATTAAAGCTTCTGGGTTGAAAGTAAAGGTTTTACCCACTTTCCGCCCCGACAAGGCGATGGCAGTGGAAAGTCAGGAAAGCTTCAATGCCTACCTAAACAAACTTGGAGAAGCAGCGGATACAGATATCACTGAATTCAATCACCTGATCGATGCCATTCAGTCTCGCCATGATTTTTTTCATGGAATGGGAGGAAAACTTTCTGACCATGGCCTGGAGCAGATTTATGCAGAAGAATTTTATGAGCATGAGATTAAATCTATTTTTAATAAAATAAGAAGTGGACATGAGCTTAATAAAACGGAGATTTTGAAATTCAAATCTGCCATGCTCATCCATTTTGGAATTATGGATCATGCAAAAGGTTGGACGCAGCAATTTCACCTTGGGGCTTTGAGAAATAATAATTCAAGGATGGTGAAAAAATTAGGCGCTGATACCGGTTTTGATTCGATTGGCGATTTTGAGATGGCCAGACCAATATCCCGATTTTTGGATAAACTGGATTCTGAAAATCAATTGGCAAAAACAATTATATACAATCTCAATCCACGCGATAATTATTTGATCGGAACGATGATCGGTAATTTCAATGACGGATCTATTGCAGGGAAAATAAATTTTGGAACTGGCTGGTGGTTTCTGGATCAAAAAGAAGGCATGGAAATGCAAATCAATGCTTTGTCAAACTTAGGGCTATTAAGTCGATTCCTGGGAATGCTCACTGATTCCAGAAGCTTTTTGTCCTATCCACGTCATGATTATTTCAGGAGAATTCTGTGTAATTTACTTGGGCGAGATGTTGAAAACGGCGAATTGCCAAACGATTTGGAATGGATCGGCAAAATGGTTGAAAACATTTCTTACAATAATGCAAAAGCATTTTTCAAATTCTAAGAAAAGGAACGCTTAATGATTAATAAAACAAAAGATATCATGGGTAAAATAGTCACTTTTGGCGAGGTAATGTTGAGGCTGGCACCGCCTGAATTCCAAAGATTCAGACAGGCAACTTATTTGGAATCAACTTTTGGAGGTGGAGAAGCCAATGTTGCCGTTTCCTGTGCCAATTACGGAATGGACGTGAGTTATGTAACGCGTTTGCCTAAGAATGATATTGCAGAATGGTGTGTGAGTACACTTAAATACTATGGAGTCGACACCACAAAGATCATCTATGGAGGTGATCGAGTTGGCATTTATTATCTTGAAGCGGGTGCAGTTAGTCGAGGCAGTAAGGTAGTTTACGATAGAGCAAACTCTTCAGTCAGTGAGATTAAGCCTGGAATGATTGACTGGAATGACGTATTTGATGGCGCAAGTTGGTTTCATTGGACAGGCATCACACCGGCTATTTCACAAGGTGCTGCAGATGTTTGCCTCGAAGCCATCAAGGTTGCCAACGCAAAAGGAATCACAGTTTCCTGTGATTTGAATTTCAGGAAGAATCTATGGAAATATGGCAAATCTGCTGGTCAGGTGATGCCTGAACTCGTCGCTGGAACAGACATTATTTTAGGTAATGAAGAAGATGCCGAAAAAGTGTTTGATATTCATCCAGTGGGTGTTGATGTGACCAGTGGCCATGTGGACGGAGCAGCCTATGAATCTGTTGGGAAACAATTAATGGCTAAATTTTCCAGGGCAAAAAAAGTAATTATTACACTCCGGGGATCGATAAGTGCCAGCCACAATTCGTGGTCTGGGGTGCTTTGGGATGGTCAACGTTTATTTCAAGCGCCAACCTATGAAATTACGCATATCGTCGATCGCGTTGGCGGTGGAGATTCTTTTATGGGCGGACTGATTTATGGATTAAATACCTATAAAAATGATGATCAAAAAGCACTCAATTTTGCTGTAGCTGCTTCGTGCTTAAAACATACGATCAAAGGTGATTTCAACCAGGTTACAGTTGATGAGGTAGAAAAACTCATGAGTGGCGATGCATCGGGAAGGGTGGCAAGATAGTTATCAGTTGTTTGTTGATAGTTGTAAGTTATCACAGAATCATTTCTTAATAATAAATTATGACCTTAAACAGTTTTGAGGAATTGGAATGTTGGAAATCCTGTAGGATCGTAAAAGATGATATAACAAAAATCATAAAGAAATTTCCTGCCTCAGAAAAATATGACATGATTGATAACATGAAACGGGCAGCGAGATCAACGACAAGGAATATTGCTGAAGGATTTGGGAGACATCACCATAAAGAAAATTTGCAGTTTTGTAGAATATCAAGAGGTTCACTATATGAATTAATTGACGATCTAATTACTGCGAGAGATGAAAAATACATCAATGAGATTGAATTTAAAATGCTAAGGGAAAAAATTGAAAATGCATTAAAAGTGTTGAATGGTTATATCCGGTATTTAGACACTTTAACCAAACAATCAACTAACAATTAACAACAAACAACAGTATAATGGCAAGATTTTCAAGAATACAAGTTGCACTCACCATGAAGGAAAATGGTATGGTGCCGGTCTTTTTCCATAAAGATATTGAAGTATGCAAAAAAGTGTTAAAGGCTTGTTATGATGGTGGTTCCCGGGTGTTTGAATTTACCAATCGCGGTGATCGTGCACATTTGGTCTTTCAGGAGTTGATTATATGGGCCGAGAAAGAAACGCCGGATATGATTTTGGGCGTAGGGTCTATTGTGGAGGCTGGCACTACTTCCATATACATTCAGCTTGGGGCAAATTTTATTGTTTCCCCAGTATTAAATCCAGAGATGGCACTTGTATGCAATCGCCGGAAGATATCATGGTCACCTGGTTGTGGATCATTATCGGAAATATCCAAAGCCGAAGAACTTGGTGCAGAAGTCGTTAAAATATTTCCGGGAATGCAAGTCGGAGGTCCCGAATTTGTAAAAGCAGTTTTAGGTCCTTGTCCATGGTCTAGTATTATGCCAACAGGTGGAGTTTCACCAGATGAAAAAAATCTGACGGAGTGGTTCAAGGCGGGAGTTCATTGTGTTGGAATGGGTTCTCAGTTAATGATTAAAGACACTCAGGGAAAATTTAATTATGCAGCAATTACACAAAAAACTAGTGAAGCATTGGCAATTATCTCTAAATTGAGAAAATAAAAAATGTAAAGGACATAGTCTCTGCAATAGTTTTAATACTATAAATGATAATTTGATAAACACCTGATACATGCATATACCTAAAAATACAGGAACGTTAGTGATGGTTTTTCTCTTCCTCGGTCTGGTGATTTCATCATGTGGGGAATTAAAAAAACAACGAATTCTAAAACTAGCTCATGGCTTGCCTACGGATCACCCCGTTCACGAAGCCATGGTTTTTATGGGCGAAAGGGTCAAAGAACTTTCCGGGGGAAACCTTCAGTTAGAGATTTATCCGGGAGCCCAGCTTGGTTCCGAACAGGAATGTGTAGAGCTATTGCAAATTGGCAGTTTGGCGATCACAAAAGTTTCGGCGGTGGTTATGGAAAGTTTTACTGATGATTACAAAGTACTTGGATTGCCCTATATTTTTAGAAGCCAGGAGCATGGATTTAAGGTGCTTGATGGAGATATCGGAAAAGAGTTATTGTTAAGCACAGAGAATAAATGGCTTCGTGGATTATGTTTTTACGATGCTGGAAGCAGGAGCTTTTATACCATAAAAAAACCAATACTGGTCCCTGAAGACCTTAAAGGAATGAAGATCAGGGTGCAAAAAAGTAAAACGGCCATGGAAATGGTACAAGCCATGGGAGGTAGTCCAACGCCAATTTCATATGGAGAGCTGTATACCGCACTTCAAAGTGGCGTAGTCGATGGGGCAGAAAATAATCCACCAAGTTTATATACCTCGCATCATTATGAGGTCTGCAAAGAGTATTCCCTGGATGAGCACACTTCAGTTCCCGATGTATTGATTATCAGCGAACATATATGGAAGGATCTTAGTGATCAGGAAAAAGGATGGTTACAGCAGGCAGCTGATGAGTCCGTTCCAGTCGAACGGAAACTTTGGAATGAATCGGTTAAAAAATCATTGGAAGAAATGGAAAAAGCTGGCGTAAATATCCACAGACCTGACAAAGGGCCGTTTTTGGAAAAAGTAAAAGGGGTGTATGAGACCTATAAAGACCAACCAGTTATCTATAATTATATAAAGAGAATTCAGGCAATTCAATAATGGACATATGAAGCTTAGACAAATAATAGATACAATTTTAGAAAAATTTCTGGTTGCATTGATGGCGATCCTGGTATTGGATGTACTCTGGCAGGTAATAAGCAGATATGTACTCAGTTCGCCAAGTTCGTTTACTGATGAGCTGGCTGGATTTTTATTAATTTGGGTTGGATTGTTTGGGGCGACCTATGTTGCTGGAAAAAATGAACATCTGGCCATTGATTTATTGGTTCAGCGGTCAGGGCCGGCACGAAGAAAGTTTTTGGAATTGTTCATCAGTGCATGCATTATTATTTTCTCCTTAACGGTTTTGGTAATAGGGGGCACCTGGCTGGTTTATACTCGATTTGCTCTGGAAGTGAAGTCTGCAGCATTGGAGATTCCTTTAGGATATGTTTATAGCGTATTACCGGTTGGAGGCATGCTAATCATTTTTTTTACTGTTGATAATACCATACAGTTTTTAAACACCCAAAAAGATAATTAAATATGGATTATTTAGGCGTTTTCGTACTCGTTATCAGTTTTATTATTCTTTTATCAATGGGTGTTCCAATTGCATTTAGCATAGGAATTTCAGGCATTTTAACCATGCTGGTAAGCATAGACTCCTTACCTGCTTTTACCACTTTCGCCCAACGGATGGCTACCGGTTTGGATAGTTTTGCTCTTTTGGCCATTCCATTTTTTATTTTGGCTGGGAACATCATGAATAGTGGAGGTATAGCCCATCGACTCATCAACTTGGCAAAGACCTTAGTTGGTAACTTAACTGGAGGCCTTGCCTATGTCAATGTGATTGCCAACATGCTTTTTGGAGCAATTTCAGGATCAGCTGCAGCTGCAGCATCGGCAATAGGAAGTATCATGGGACCTGAAATGAAGAAAGAAAAGTATGATGATAACTTTAGTGCCGCTGTAAATATCAGTAGTGCAACCACGGGATTATCCATACCTCCGAGCAATGTGCTTATTGTTTACTCCCTTGCAAGTGGAGGTGCATCAATTACTGCGTTGTTTCTGGCTGGGTATATTCCCGGAATTCTCACCGGACTTGCTATTATGGTCACTGCCATGTCTATCCTGATTTTAAAAAAGGATGGAGTTTTGGCACTATTTAAAGTTTTATTAAAGTTGACCATAATTTGTTTGTTGATTTTCGCATTGGTTTATGCACTTATTTATTCCAATGGTGCCCTTTCGCCGATGATAAATAAAATAATCTGGGCTTTATTAATTGTTGGTTTTATCGGCTATGCGGTTTACAAAACGGTGAATAATAAAGAAAAAGCTGCGAAAGGATTTAAAATATTTATTGATGCGATACCAAGTTTGTTTTTACTGGTTATCGTGATTGGAGGTATTGTTGCAGGTTTTTTTACTGCAACAGAAGCTTCAGCAGTTGCGGTACTCTACGCATTGATTTTGGCAATGGTTTATAAAGAAGTAAAACTTAAAGATCTACCGGACATCCTATTGAGCTCAGTAAAAACAACAGGAATTGTGATGTTGTTGGTGGCTACCTGTATGGGTCTTTCATGGATTATGGCTTATGAGAACATTCCCCAGACCGTGAGTGCTGGCCTTCTTAATATCAGCGATAACCCATTTGTAATTCTATTGATTATTAATCTTATCCTCCTCTTTGTTGGTGTTTTCATGGATATGACTCCTGCCGTATTGATCTTTACTCCGATTTTTCTTCCGATAGTTCAGTCACAACTAGGACTTTCGCCTGTTCATTTTGGAATCATAATGGTGCTGAATTTGAGTGTTGGTTTATGCACGCCTCCTGTTGGATCAGTCTTGTTTATTGGATGCAGTGTGTCTAAAGTGAGAATAGAAACCGTGATAAAACCATTGTTGCCTATGTTTGTGGCAATGATTGCTGTGCTGATGTTAGTGACCTATATTCCAAAAATTTCATTATGGTTGCCGGAGTTTTTTGGATTTTAAAATATAAAAAAGGCCTGATTCCTCATGAAATCAGGCCTTTTTTATTTAGTTTTTTATATGGCTTCTGTCTCAACTATTTTCGCCAGGACATCTGCATAAGGAACAATGAGAAATTTTTCACCATCCAGGTCAATCTCGGTTCCTGAATAATCTTTAAAAATAACCATATCACCCACTACGATCTCAGGGCCTTCAATATTGCTGAGAGCGATCACCTTACCATATTTTGGTTTTTCTTTTGCAACAGTATCCGGTATGATTATGCCTGAGGCTGTTCTTTGTTCTCCTTGTTCTTTGTCAATCTTTAAAATTACATTTTGATTAACGGGTTGTAACTCTTTCATAAAATTAATTCGCTTTTAATTCTAACAATCTATTCAACTTGGCTTGGTCAAATCCAATGACCATTTCACCATTTATTTCAGTTTGCGGCACACCTTGCTGTCCACTTTTGCTTACCATGGATTGTGCTGCATTTTGATCAGCAGCCACGTTAATTTCCGTATATCTCACACCATGTTTTTTTAGGAAATTTTTTACGGTTGTACACCAGGGACAAGTAGGTGTTGTATATATAGTAACACTTTTTGAAGGTTTATCATTAGCATCAGCTTTCAATTCATAGATGAGATGTTCAAAATATGATTTATAATAGGTGCTGTCATGGCATCCTTTTACCACATTTTTTAGTTTTGCCTGATCAAATTCTATTAAGGTAGGGACCGATGTGATACCGTAATGGGTATGAATATCCCTTACTTCCGATACATCTGCAGCAAATACATGAAAATCTTCAGCTGTTAAATCTACCGTTTCGATATTCGTTTTAGCACAAGTGCTGTTATCCGATTCTTTTTTATACAACAGTAGATATGCATTTTTTGTCCTGCTAAGATTATCCAGTAACTCTGAATGAGAATGAATATTTTTGATTTCCATATTTAAATTCGCTTATTAATTTCGACCATCATATGAATTATTATTCATATATCATGCCAATGGAAAAAAAGAATAAAATAGATGCTTTTTTCAGACATGCTGTCAGATCATGATAAAAGTCTGACAGGCAAAAAGCAAATGTGACAGCATAAAAACACATACAAATAAAAGTAATGTCAAAAAATATGCATTTGGATTATAAAATGAATGACAAATCGTCGAATCCTAAGCACCCGGTTTTGAAAGAAAGGATTGCAGGATCAGGGTTGCACTTATTTTATCAACATTGGATTTCTCTCTTCTATCCTTCTTCTTCATTCCACCCATTATCATGGTTTGCATGGCCATTTTTGATGTAAAACGCTCATCTACTCCGGATATGGGTACGCCAGGAAATTGCTTTTCAAATTGAATGATAAATTTTCTGACAGGCACAGTGGTATGCGTATCAGACTGATCAAGATTGATAGGCATGCCGATGACAACTCGTTCGACTTTTTCTTTTTCAAAATACCCTTTTAGCCAGTCAATTAGTTGGCTTGTAGACACTGTTTCAAGCGGAGAGGCAATCATTTTCATTGGATCAGTCACAGCTATTCCCGTACGTTTCAAACCATAATCGATGGCTAAGATTCTTCCCATATTACTTTGGACA
>JAHEMV010000203.1 GCA_024643455.1 Cytophagales bacterium | reverse complement strand
GATTTACCCGTGTTTGACTCATTGCTTCTTCTAATGTGCAGGGGCCGTTTGTAATTGGAAAAATCGCAGAAAATCCATGATTGAGTAAATCCATTTCATCGGCCTTTCCAACTAAAATAATAGATGGGATTCCATGTTCTGTGGCTTTAGAAGCAACTCCAAAAGGCCCTTTGCCCTGAAGAGTTTGGGAATCGGCTTTGCCTTCAGCTGTAATGAGAAGGCCTGCATCGTTTATCTGTTCTTCAAAGCCCATTTGTTCCAATAAAAAATCAACGCCACTTACCAAAGAAGCATTAAAAAAGGCTTTTAAGCTAACAGCAATTCCGCCCGCAGCACCTGCCCCTTTCATAACAGAAAAGTCTTTTCCGGTTTTGTTTTTTATAATTTTATTGAATTGTTCCATGGATTTTTCAAGCTTAATCAAAGCTGTTTGATTGGCACCCTTTTGAGGGCCGAATACTTGAACCGCTCCATTATCACCAAGCAGTGGATTTTCGACATCGCATAATATCAAAAATTCTACATTATATATCCTAGGATCAATGTTACGGATAGAAATGTCTGAAAAATCCATAACAGGATTGCAGTCACCTTCAATACGTTCACCTTTTGCATCTAACAAATCTGCGCCAAGTGCCTGAAGCATTCCCAATCCGCCATCAATAGTTGCGCTACCACCGATACCAAGAATTATTTTTATAGCACCTTTTCGAATGGCTTCATTTATTAGCTGTCCGGTTCCGAAGGAGCTCGCCATGAATGGATTTAATTCACTTTTTTTTAATAGGCTCAGCCCTGAAGCTTTGGCCATTTCGATCACTGCAGTTTGACTTTTTTCGATCCATAGCCAATCTGCTTTTATTGTTCTGCCTAAAGGATCTAAAACATTAGCCGAAATTAAATGGCCTCCAAACCAATTATGAAAGACTTCGAGTGTGTGATCTCCACCATCAGCGATCGGAAAAAGCTGACAATTGGATTTTAAGTTACTTTTCTGCAATCCAAGCTCTATGGCTTTGGCAACCTGGAAAGCATCGAGACTTCCTTTAAATGAATTTGGGGCGATGATGATTTTCATATTGGACAATACGCCTTTTTTATTCTAAGTAAATAAAAAAATCAATTGGCTTTATCAATTTACTGGTTTAAAGATTATTGTTATAAATTTTCAATTAGATTATATTCGCAAGCTAATGCCAGAGTAATGAATTTTAAAAGCATATTCTTTTTTTTTGTGTTTTCCTGCTTTTCACAATTAGTTTTTGCACAAAGAATAATTACCGGTAAACTTCTTGATATTCATACTAAAGAACCTGTTGAAGGCGTATCGGTGATAATTTATAAAGGAACCTCATCCATGGTTTCCAATGCAAGGGGGTATTTTCAGTTGACTGTTTTCGATAATGATTCATTATTGATTACGCATCAAAACTATAAATTGGCTCTAATTGCAGTTCCGAATGTTGATGTTTTTTCTGTTTTTATTGAGAAACTGAAATCGTATCCTGAGTATTTGGAGGGAGAGCCAGTGCTATATAGTTATTTGTGGCAAAATCTAAAATATCCAACCGGGGCACAATTTAAAGGGAAAGAAGAGCTATTGCTTGTCCAGGTAATAGTCGATTCCGCTGGGGCAGTATCATCGTGTAAATTGTTGAATGTGACGGATAAAAATTTTGAAAAGGCTACATTATCTGTATTCCAGCATATTCCAGGAAAATGGTCAGCATCGCATCAATCCAGCATTTTCATTTTCCCGGTTTTGTTTAAAATTGGGCCACAGGAATCTGCCATAGAAATACCAAATATTGATTTACCGGTAGGAAAAATGATGGATCGTGTGATAGTTTATGGAAATTACTGACATATTTGTTGTTTGAGCTTCGTTTTTCACTTGAGAGGAAAATTTAACGAAGAAGCATTTGTCAATAATAAATAATACTTCTACATTTGCATCCTGAATTTTTAGATAGAATAAATAAGGAATGGCACATCATAAGTCAGCATTAAAAAGAATACGATCAAACGAGTCGAAGAGATTAAAAAACAAATATTATCTGAAGACCACCAGAACCTTCATAAAGAAGCTGAAAAAATCTGAAGATAAGGCAGAAGCTGAGGAGCTTTACAAGAAAGTTTCAAGCATGCTCGATAAACTGGCAAAAAAGAATATTATTCATAAGAATAACGCAGCTAACAAAAAAGCCAAACTTCACAAAGTGATGGCTGCTGTACAATAATATTCAATCAAAATATTTCAAGAAGCCTTGACGTTGTACGCCAAGGCTTTTTCTGTTTTTAAGCTTTGGTTTTCGTAGATATTTATTGATTTTTATACAAACCAATCGAAAATGTCAGAACCAGGCAACAATCTTAATATCCTCAGTTGGGCAGAAGAGGATCGCCCCAGAGAAAAACTCCTACTCAAAGGGAAAGCAGCATTGAGCGATGCTGAACTGATAGCAATCTTAATCGGATCTGGCACCCGATCGCTAAGTGCCGTTGATGTTGCCAAAATGATATTGGCAAAGGCAAATAACAACCTGAATGAACTGGCAAGATTTTCAGTCAATGATCTTAAAAAAATAAAAGGTATTGGTGAGGCAAAAGCCATTGCGATAGTTAGTGCACTGGAATTGGGAAGGAGAAGAAAGGAATCGGAAGTCATGGAAAAATTCAAGATTTCGTGTTCCAATGATATTTATCAATTGATAAAACCTGATTTGATGGACTTGCCAAAAGAAGAATTTTGGGTGTTACTTTTAAATCGGGCCAATCGACTGATTAAAAAAGAGAGAATCAGTTCGGGAGGAGTTTCCGGAACGGTGGCCGATCCAAAGATTATCTTTAAAGCTGCACTGGAACAATATGCTTCTTCGATTATATTGGTGCACAATCATCCATCCGGCAATCTTACACCAAGTAAAGCTGACCTGGATTTGACGAATAAGATGAAGGGGGCTGGGCAATTATTAGAAATTCCAGTGTTGGATCACATCATTTTTGGAGATCATGGATATTTGAGTTTTGCTGATGAGGGATTGCTTTGATGTCTCCAAATCGTTTTCATTTTATAGTTTTAAAATTACGCAAAACCAGTAGTTTTGAGTTGAATTAGATATTAGGATATGAGTAAAAAAGCATTGTATTTAATTATCGCTGTAGCATTAGTGGGCATTACTATTTATACCTTTCAAGGGACGAGTAAAAACGCTGAAGGATACATTGAAAAGATCGAAGCTGATCGTTATGAGAAAAACCAGCATTTTAAAACTTCGGAAGAATCTCCATTGACCGAAGAGCAAAAAGTTCAGTTTACTTCCCTTAGTTATTTTCCGGTAGTTGAAAAATATAAGGTGATAGCAGAATTTCATAAAAACAGCAGAGAACAAATTATAAAAATGGCCATTTCTGATGGGAGTCAAAGGGAATATATTGTTTTTGGTAATGCACATCTTCACTTAAGCGGTAAGGAACTAAACCTGACAGTTTATAAGCCAACTGAGGGTGAGGAAGATTATCTGTTTATCCCTTTTTACGACCTTACAAGTGCAGATATCACTTATGGAGGAGGAAGGTATGTAGAACCAGAATTAAAAGAGTCAAACACTTTAATCATTGATTTTAATTTAGCCTATAATCCGTATTGCGCATACAATCACACATACAGATGCCCCATTCCGCCTCAGGAAAACAATCTTGAGGTGTCTGTACTGGCGGGAGAAAAAAATCCTGATTTTGTGAAGTAAAGTTCGAATCAATAAAAGTAAATATCTATTTTTGCGATCAATTTTAGAGGTTTTCCCTCTAAGACATCCTTGGAGTTTTATAAATCTTAAACGCATTTATCAAAGCCCTGAGGTTTATTATGGATTTAAATGAAAGTATTGGAAGATGAAAATTTCCCTGAATTGGCTTAAGGAATATATTGATATCAGTGAAACTCCAGAGGAAATTGCGCATCTCCTCACTATGACCGGGCTCGAAGTCGAGGGAATTGAAAAGGTTGAAACAATAAAGGGCGGTCTCAGAGGGGTAGTAATCGGGGAAGTGTTGGAATGCCAAAAACATCCAAATGCTGATAAACTCAGCATTACCAAAGTTGATGTTGGCTCATTGGATCTTTTGCCAATTGTCTGTGGAGCTCCTAATGTGGCTGTCGGGCAAAAGGTACTTGTAGCAACTGTTGGCACAACGCTATACCCTCAAGGGGGCGATGGATTTACTATAAAAAAAGCCAAAATACGGGGTGAAGAATCAGAAGGGATGATTTGTGCCGAAGATGAATTAGGATTGGGAACCAGTCATGAAGGCATCATGGTTTTAGCAACAGACCTGCCTAATGGATTTAAAGCAAGCACCTATTTTAACATTGAAGATGATATAGTATTTGAAATTGGATTGACGCCGAATCGTGCCGATGGCACATCACATATTGGAGTAGCCCGGGATATAAAAGCAGTGCTTAGCAGGGCAGTTAAATGGCCGGATGTTTCTGGTTTTAAAGTTGACCGTCAATCATCAAAGATACAGGTTGTCGTTGAAGATGAAGTTGGTTGCCCTCGGTATTCAGGAGTATCTATTTCAAATATTATTATTAAAGAATCACCGGGTTGGCTTAAAAATCGTCTTCTGGCAATTGGACAAACTCCTATCAATAATGTTGTTGATGTGACTAATTATATTCTTCATGAGCTTGGACAGCCTTTGCACGCTTTTGATGCAGACAAGATTCATGGAAGTAAGGTAATTGTGAAAACATTACCTTCGAATACAAATTTCATCTCCTTAGATGAAAAAGTGCGAAAACTCCATGAAACAGATTTAATGATTTGTGATGAAAATGGAGGGATGTGTATTGCCGGCGTTTTTGGAGGGATAGAAAGTGGAATTAGTGATACTACAACGAATATTTTTTTAGAAAGTGCTTATTTCTCTCCCGACTATGTGCGTAAAACGAGTTTGATGCATGGATTAAAGACAGATTCTGCTTTTCGATTTGAACGAGGGACAGACGCGTTAAACACAGTTTATGCATTGAAGAGGGCTGCCATGCTGATTAAGGATGTTGCTGGTGGCGAAATCTCCTCCGAGCTTATCGATATCTATCCTGTGGCTATCGATCCTCGTAAAGTACAGATGAAATTCAGGAATATATCACGATTAATAGGCAAAGAAATACCTAAAGAAACCATTTTAGATATTCTGCAAAAATTAGATATAGAAGTGGATAAGGTTTCTGATATTGGTTTTTTAGCTATTGTTCCACCGTATCGGGTAGATGTGACAAGGGAAGCTGATGTTATAGAAGAAATATTAAGGATTTATGGGTATGAAAATATTGAATTAAGTGAACATTTGTCGAGTGCTTATTTAGCGGAATTTAAAGAAATTACTGAGGAATCTACACAACTCAAAGCATCACAGCTGTTGGTTTCTAACGGATTTTATGAGATCAGCACAAATTCTCTAACCAAATCTGTTTATTCAGAAAAAGTTTCTTCTTTGGATGAATCTGAAAATGTTGTGATTCTTAATAAACTGAGTGAAGATCTTGGAGTGCTTCGACAAAGCTTGCTTTTTACGGGCCTTGAAGTGATCGCACATAACATCAATAGGAAACAAAATAACCTTAAATTGTTTGAATTTGGAACGATTTATAAAAAATCTACTAAAGGAAAATATGAGGAAAAGAAACATCTATGTTTATGGATTACAGGTAAAAATCATCAGGAATCTTGGATAGAAAAAAATAAACCTGTAGAGTTTCATGATTTGTCAGCCATAGTATTTAAATTAATACAAAAATTTACTTCAGAAAAACAGGTAACTAATTTTCTTGATGATGCAATTTTTAAATATGGCCTGGGATTGTTACACAACGAGAAGCCTTTGGCCAAATTCGGACTTTTAAATAAAAAAATTACAGAACTATTGACCATCGATCAGGAAGTTTTTTATGCAGAAATAGATTTTGACAGGTTACTTTCCAGTATAGAAACAGGATTTAATGTAGTTGAAATATCAAAATTTCCAGAAGTCAGACGTGATTTGTCCCTGGTTTTAGATAAATCAGTGACCTTTGATCAGTTAAAAGAAGTTGTTGAAGACACGGAATTTTCAGGATTACTCAAAGACATTAGTGTTTTTGATTACTATGTAGGAGAAAAGATAGAAAAAGACAAAAAAGCTTATGCTTTAAGTTTTATATTGCAAGACAAAACAAAAACCCTGACCGATCAGGTAATTGATAGAATAATGGGTCGGTTGATGAAAAAATTTGAATCGAATCTAGGAGCTGTTATTAGACAATAAAGATGAAAAGAGACCGGCTTAACAATGAACTTCAAACGCTTGAACGAAAGATCAGGCTCTTATTGGCACAATATGCACAAGAGAAAAAATCAAATGAAGATTTAAAGAATCAATATCAAGAATTAAAATCCCTTCTTAACTCCAAAGAACAACAAATTCAGGACTTTCAAAATAAAATTAAAATTAGTACTATTGTAGATAGTATTTCTGTGGGAGATTCTGAAGCTACAGAAGTTAAAAATAAAATCGACGACTATATCAAAGAAATTGATAAGTGTATCAATCAATTGAGTAAGTAATAGATATATCTTATCGTACATGGAAGAACTTTCTATAAAAATAAAAATAGGAGACAGGGAGTACCCTATGAAAGTTGACGCAGAAGATGAGGAGAGGATTAGGCTTGCCGGAAAAAAAATAAACGAGAAAATAAAACTTTATAGAGACCAGTTTGGCATAGATGACAAACAAGATCTGTTGGCCATGGTGGCCTTTGACAGTCTTTATGAAAAACTTCAGGCAGAAGCCAATTCTACAACCACTGGAGAATCCGCAGTAGATAAGATAATTTACCTTAGCAGACTGATTTCTGAAGTTACAGACTAAGATCTGCTTACCAGCTTACTCACATTAACTTAAAGCGCTTCAGAGAGAGCCCACCTTTTATAATTTTATAAATAACAAAGTATGGATACCATAGCCTTGCTGATTGGTGCACTAGGTGGACTAATTGCTGGAATAATCATCGGAAGATACCTTCTGAAAAAAGTTTATTCTCAAGAAGAACAGAAGATAAAAGAAAAGTCAGATTTAATTTTAAAAGAGGCTGAGCTGAAGGCTGAGACAATTAAAAAAGATAAAATAATTGAAGCCAAAGAGCAATTGTTGAATTTGAAATCTGAATTTGAAGATGAGGCAAATCGAAAAAAAAGCCAAATTATCAATAATGAAAATCGCTTAAAGCAAAAGGAACAACATCTATCTAAGCAAATAGAACAAAATAAGAGAAAAGAAGATGAGATGGACAGTATGAAGGAGAATCTTACTGCACAGTTGGAAATATTAAATAAGCGAAAATCTGACCTCGATAAAATAAAACAAGAGCAAGTTAATGCTCTTGAAAAGATTGCCAATCTCTCGGCTGATGAAGCAAAAGATCAACTTGTGGAAGCATTAAAAGATGAAGCACAAACCAAGGCATCTTCCTACATAAAAGAGATTATGGAGGAAGCGAAAATGACTGCTACAAAACAATCAAAAAAAGTGGTTATCGAAACCATCCAGCGCACTGCTACTGAAAGTGCAATAGAGAATTGCGTTTCGGTTTTCAATATTGAAAGCGATGATATCAAGGGTAAGATTATCGGTAGAGAAGGGCGAAATATTCGTGCACTTGAAGCTGCTACCGGAGTGGAGATTATTGTAGATGATACCCCTGAAGCCATCATCATTTCAGGATTTGATCCTGTAAGACGTGAAATTGCCAGACTTTCCCTTCACCGGCTTGTGACAGATGGACGAATCCACCCTGCAAGAATAGAAGAAGTTGTTGGTAAGACCAAAAAGAACATTGATGAAGAAATCGTTGAGATCGGCGAAAAAACCATAATTGATTTGGGAATTCATGGGCTACATCCGGAACTCATTAAATTGATTGGACGGATGAGGTTTAGGTCTTCATATGGGCAAAATTTACTTCAGCACTCCAGGGAGGTTGCCAAACTTTGCGCCACTATGGCTGCTGAATTGGGATTAAATGCCAAACTTGCCAAACGAGCTGGTTTATTGCACGATATCGGAAAAGTGTGGCCTGAAGAACCTGAAATGCCTCACGCTTTATTGGGAATGGAATTAGCTAAGAAATACAATGAAAATAAAGAAGTATGTAATGCCATTGGAGCACACCATGATGAAATAGAAATGACTAATATGATTTCACCTATCGTGCAGGCTTGTGATGCCATCTCAGGATCCAGGCCAGGTGCAAGACGAGAAATCATGGAGAGCTATATGAAGCGACTTAAAGAGTTAGAAGAACTTGCTTTGAGTTTTGAGGGTGTAAACAAATGTTTTGCCATTCAGGCAGGTCGTGAGTTGCGCGTTATGGTAGATGCAGACTCTGTAACAGATACCAATGCAGCTCAGCTTTCATTTGATATTTCTCAAAAAATTGAAAAGGATATGCAATATCCGGGACAGATCAAAATTACAGTGATCCGTGAAATGCGATCAGTATCTTATGCGAAATAAATTGAATCGTTTTTGATCAATAAAAAAGGTGAGTTGTTACTCACCTTTTTTTATGCATTTAATATAAAAAATTTCTAATTTCTCAATGATAATGCTTTTACCATCGTGATCCCTAAATCTGCTGGTGATTCTACAACAAAAAGTCCACACTCTTTCATTATCTTCATTTTTGCTTCAG
>JAHEMV010000692.1 GCA_024643455.1 Cytophagales bacterium | reverse complement strand
TTTATAGATAAAGCTTTTGTGCAATACCTTTAAAATACCTCGAATGGGAATGATGGCATTTTTTCTATTCCGTTGACTGAGTTCCCGTGCGATATCATTGAGGTATCGGTCAATCTGGTAAATATCCAGCAACATATTGAAATCAGTATTATTTGGAATAAACTTTTGCCCAACGACCAGGTCTTTGTAATTGGAAATAAATATCTGGCTAAAGCTATGAAACCAATGTTCAGCCAATCTTCCTGATGGTTCGTTTTGCAGCAATGCCGAATATGCTACATAATGAAACGAGTTGAGTATTGTAGCCAGGTCTGTTAGTGGTGATTTTCTCAACCTTCTTTCTGTAAGCGAAAAGGTAGGATCTCCTTCAAAATTGGTGATCACAAAATCGCCGTCTTTGAAAAGTATCGCGTCTAACGTGTAAAAACCGTGTGGCCGTATTTTTACTGCATCAATTTTGTGATCATAGATTTGTTTCATTTTTTGATTCAGCACATCATTTAACCCAATCAAAACATTGATTTCCTTCTGGTGATTCAATGGGAATTCTCCGATATATTTTTTTATGGGATCAAAAGCATTTCGAATGGATGATTTATAGGCTGAAAAGAGTGACCGCTGGTAATGCAACGAAAATTCTTCAGGTTCAAAATCTTTGTGAACCCATTCTGTGCCAAGTGCCAAATGCATTTCTGCGGTTCTTTGAGCAAGTAATCTAATGTGTTCGATATGTGCTCCACCTATTAGATCCTGATTAGCGGCGCTCATCTGTTCAAATTTCAATGGGAGGTTTAGCGAACCTTCGATTGGTGGGAGTATGATCTCGCCGCCATGGATACTTACTTTTTCATAAAACCGGTTTAATGCATCAGAGAAATACTGAGAAGCTGTTCCATAATTTGGAACATATTCCTGTACGATTGCCAGCGTTCGTTTAATATCATCTTTTTTGGTGTATTCGATCTGGCCAAGGTATTCAGGTACAAATTTGAAATTCTTTTCTTTGCATAAATAATTGCAAAGTTCTACGTCCCTGTCTGTTCCTCGGTCAATTTTTCTGTAAAGTTTAATGATGAACTTTTTGTTGTACTGAATGATTACATGTCTGTATCGTGAATCTACAAGCTTATTATCTTTTTCTAAATCAGGATTTTCAAGCAGGGTTTTTAACTCATCACTTACTAAAAATTTTACAGTTGCTGTTTCAGTAGTGACTGCTGAGTTCTTTTTTAGAAGTTGGAATAGGGTTTTCCTGTAACTATCACTATAAGATGCGTCGAATAATATACCATTTTTCCCATTAAAAACGATTCGTGCAATTACACTGTCTGGATGGTCAGAAAGCAGCATTTTTTCTTCACGACCTCTTGTAAACCCAACAACCAAACGATACTTTTCATAAAGTCCTTCAAAAAAGGTCACTTCAAGAATAAGTGTAAATCCTTCAAAGTCATGTTGTTTCCCGTTTATCGGGATTACGTCAAATATTTTCAGGAATTCTATTTTTCTCTTCCCCGGATTAAACCAAAGCTGGTTTTTCAGATATGGAAGTAAAATATCGGATTTGATTTTGTCTTTTAAGTTTACACTTACCAGGTCACTCCATTTTTTAATATCCAGTACGACGTTGGAATTCACAGGTATAATAGAAATATTTTCTTTATCCTCGACCAATTTAAACCAATAATATCCATAAGGGCTAAGCGTAAATGAATATGGTTTTTTCCCAATTTTCGGAAATTTATTTTGGCTGAATACTTCAACAGGGATCAAGTTTCTGAGCGATTGCATTTCAACCGTAGCCGCTTGAGCATATCTTGAAAGATTAGCAACAATAAGGATTTTTTCATCTTTGTAGGTCCGTACAAATGCGAGTGCTTTGGTGTTTTCAGATTCCAGAAACTCTATTTTTCCGCGACTAAATGCTTTGAATCTTTTTCGCATTTTTATTAAACGCCGGGTCCACCAAAGCAACGAGTTTGAATTGCCAAGCTGATTTTCTACGTTAATATTTTCAAATTTATATTCAGGATCGATGATGAGGGGCAGGTAGAGTTTATGTGGATTCGCTTTGGAAAATCCTCCATTTCTACCAGGATGCCATTGCATTGGAGTTCTGACGCCATCCCGGTCGCCTAAATAATAGTTATCTCCCATGCCAATTTCATCGCCATAATAAATTACAGGTGTGCCTGGCAATGAAAATAGCAATACGTTCATCAACTCGATCTTTCTACGGTCGTTATCGAGCAAAGGAGCAAGTCGCTTTCGTATTCCCAGATTGATTCGCGCCAGTGGATCCTTAGTATAGACTTTATACATATAATCGCGCTCTTCCTCAGTCACCATTTCCAAAGTCAGCTCATCATGGTTTCTTAAAAAAATAGCCCATT
>JAHEMV010000202.1 GCA_024643455.1 Cytophagales bacterium | reverse complement strand
TTAACTTTTGAATACTGATTTAGAAAATCAATTAAAGACCCGTTTTTTGTAAAATCTCCCTTGAACCAGTCGAATATTTTTGAAATGGTAATATCATGGATAGTAATTACATTTCTTTCAGGATCATTGATGAAATTTATGGCTTGTTCCTGAAGTTGCCTTTCTAATTGACTCGCTACATACGCTTCTCTTCTCAATTTAGGGCATGAAAAGGAAGCACAATTAATAGCAAAATGTATCCGAGGCTCATCAAATTTTTTACGGAGAATGTCATGTTCAATATTATTTAAGTCAAGCTTAACCCCATTAATTTCAATAAACTTGATATCCCAGGGGGAATTGACGAAAGGTATCTGAATGACCGAGCCGATATCCTTGATGCTTTGCAATGGATAATGATCAATAATGAGTTTGACAGTATAGGCATTATAGGCATTTATCCAAAAAGCAATTTGCTCTTCCTTAGACCATGTTTCTTCATCAGGTGGATTGGTCTTAAGCAACTCAAGATAGCTTGTTAAATCAGCACTATCAGATTGAAAACCAATATAGTTTACCATGCCATCATCTTCCACGTACTTATTTAACAAGTCGTTCCAAAGGTTGTGATTTATGGATTTTGAGCCTTTTTTAGAAGGCGAATCACCAGAGCACTGTTGAAAAATGATTATGGTTAATAAAATTAGGGAGAATTTCCACTTCATTGCTGCAGTGCTTTTTTTCTTTTCTCTTTATCTTTTTTAGCAAGCATAAGGCTGTATTTCATAAGTGGAGCGGAGATGAGAATTGATACAATAACCATAATAACTATGCCTACAAACACTTCTTTTGTTATCAATCCGTTGTTCAGGGCGATAGTGCCTAAAATCACCTCCAGTGTTCCATGCGTATTCATTCCAAAGCCAACAGCCAGAGACTGGAATTTTCTCAACCCTCCAAGGCGTGCACCAATGTATGCACCAGCCAGTTTACTGGTGAGCGCCAGCACAATTAATGCTAGCACTATGGAAAGATTAAAGCTCGTTACAAAGTTTACATATAGGCCAATGGAGACAAAAAATAAGGGGCCGAATATATTATTGATAAATTGATGTACGATTTCTTTGGCACGTTCGGTCATATGTTGTGAATCACCCAAGGCCACACCAATGATAAAAGCACCAAAAATAGCGTGAATCCCAATGTATTCCGTAAATGCCGCCGATAAAAAACATAATACCATGGCAATAGATAGTAGACCTCCCGGCCAGGCAAAAGATTTGTTGATCCAAGGAAGGGTGCGGTTGATCATTGATTTGCCAACTGTTAGCATTAGAAAGGTGAAGAGTAGCGTAGCTATAATTGTCTGTCCTACTGACATCGATCCGGAGCTTTCTCCCATCATGCTCAGGATCACTGAAAATATGATCCAACCTAAAATATCAATGATCATAGCCGAAGCAATGATGACCATACCCATTTTAGTTTTAAATATGTTCAAATCCATCAGTACCCTGGCAATTACCGGCAAAGCAGTGATAGAAAGGGTAGTTCCTATAAAAAGTGAAAATACCAATTTGTCATCAGCAGACTGCAAACTAAAAAGGGATGGGAAGAAATAGGAGGCTACGAATCCTGTTACCAGCGGAATAATTAGCGCAAACAAGCTGGTGTAAAGGGCCTTTTTCCCTTGTTGCCACACCAGATCGAGTTCCACTTCCATACCTGCAATAAACAGCAAAAGAACAACAGAAACGCTTATTATTCCTTCCAATACTACACCTGAATCTCCTTTTAAAGGAAATAATAGTTCATATAAATCCATATTGATGGATCCAAGTATTGAAGGCCCAAGGATTACTCCGGCGATGATCTCACCAACAACCATGGGTTGATGTAATTTCCTGGCTAATTCACCAAAAAGCCGTGCAGCCAATATCATTACACCAAGTTGGATCAGCAAATTAACAATCTCAAAGTGGTCGAGGTTGTTCATGAATTTTTATGATTTATCGATTAATAAATTTGACGGAAGATCTTCCATGATCAATTCCATATCGTGTGGAAACAATCGATCAAAGATATTTAATTTATGGCCTGGGCTACTCACTATAAGCAAATCGGCTTTTACTCTTTCGGTAAATTTCCGTAGTTCAAATCCCGATTTTCCTGAAGCTACTTTCACATTGATCTTTAATCCTTTTGTATCAATTTCTCCAAGTATTCTATTTATTTCCTCTATTTCTTGTCCTACTATTTCACGGCGGGTTTCTTCCTGTTGGTGTTCATTTTCCTCCTCTCCAGCGAGAGCCATGCTTAGACCAAAAAGCTTGATTCTTTTGAAAATATGTACCTGCCTGGCATGTTCTAATTTAGCGATCTTGATGCCCTGAATGATTATTTGTTTATTATTAATCCCTTCCGTTCCATTAATTACAATTCGTTTAAATGGTTTGGAAGGGACCGATGGGTTTATGAGCATTAATATTGAACAATTGGATTTGCGGATAAGCTTTCTAGCAATAGAACCAAAATAAAATTTTACCATGCTTTCCCGTTGCAAAGCACCTGCCACCAAAAGGTCAATTTTTTCTCTGTTTCCTATATAAAGAATTTTCTTTGCTGCATTGCCATTTTCCCAAATAAATTTCACTTGATCTATATTGACATCAGCAGATTTTACAATTTCCTCCAGGTATGCCTTTTCATCGGGTTTCACTTCCCCAACATGGATCAGGACTAGTTCTGCGCCGAAAAGTTTTTGTAGTCGCGCTGCTTCACCGATTATTGCTTCACACCTGGGTGAAAAAGCGACAGCAACTCCAATTTTTTTATACATATTCAACTTCTTTAGGGTAACTATAAGAGCTTCCGATTTATAATATAACCTTGGTAAATAACGCAAAAATTGCGTTTGGTACAACGTAAAAGATCAAAAGGTCAACTCATTGAGCGCATTATTGTTTAGGATTAGCGACTTTCTCCTTTAAAAAGAATTTCATCAGCGGTCCACTGGTAATGCTTGTTATAAGTGCCATGATTACAAGAGCTACAAAAACTTCCTCATTAATCAAACCAACATTGAGTGCAATTAGTCCCAGAATGATTTCCATTGCACCTCGTGCATTCATACCAAAACCGATAGCAATAGATTCTCTTTTAGTGAATCCACCGAAATACGAACCTAATCCAGCTCCTAAAATTTTACCGGAAAAAGCAAGAATTAGAATAATAAGAACTACGGAAGGGTTGAAATTTTGTATGAAGTTGACATGAAGGCCGATGGATACAAAAAACAACGGGCTAAATATGTTATTTATAAATTGATGCACTATTTCTTTTGCCTTGTCAGAAAAATGTTCTGAATCGCCAAAAGCTACTCCTACAATGAATGCTCCGAAAATAGCATGAATACCGATACGCTCAGTAATGGCAGCTCCAAGAAAGCACAAAGCAATTGTAATTGTGATCACACCTCCCGGCCAGGCGAGATTGGTATTTATCCAGGGCAATATTTTGTTGATAAGCCCTTTGCCTAAAGTCAGCATAAATATGGAGAATCCAAGGGTAAGTGCGATGGTTTGCCATAAACTCATGTGTCCATTGCCCTGGCCCATCATGCTAAGGACCACCGTAAATATCAACCAGCCAATCAAGTCATTGATCATAGCGGAAGATATAATAAGCATGCCAAATTTAGTTCTCAGCAAATTCATGTCCATAAGGATTCTGGCAATAACAGGCAGCGCCGTTATGGACATAGAAGCACCCATAAAAATCGCGAAAAGTAAGGTTTTTTCCTGGTCGCCAAAATCAAAAGTTAGTGGAAAAATATAGGGGATGAGAAAACCCAGAAAAAATGGTAAGATCAAACCAAAAAAACTAGTATAAAATGCTTGCTTTCGCTGTTGAATTACAATACTCAACTCCACCTCTAGTCCTGCAATAAATAAAAGTAAGACGACTGAGACATGTACAAAACCGTCAAGAATCAAAGCCGATTCTCCCTCATTAGGAAAGAGCCAGTTAAAGGAATCCGGACTGATCATGCCAAATACTGTTTGACCGAGTAAAATACCAGCTACGATTTCACCTACCAGTGGAGGTAAATTTAGCCGGCGGGCTATTTCAGCCATAAACCTTCCGAAAATGAGCAGAATGCACAATTGTATCAACAAATTGAATATTTCAACATGTTTCATTTTTCGGGTAATAAATTGTTCTTAAGGATAAGCAGGTTACAGGGAATGTCTTCGATTATGAATTCTAACCTATTCATAAAAAGTCGATCTATCAGATCCAGCTTCTTTTTGATAGCACCTATTATAAGTAGTTCTGCCTTCACATTTCTGGTAAATTTTCGCAATTCAAAACCGGATTTTCCTGCTATCACTTTAATATTTGTACGCGTAGTACTTGTGTCAAAATTTTCCAGAATCTTTTCCACTTTTTTTATCTCCTGGGAAATCAATTTTTTACGCAATTCTGATGTTTCTTCAATGGAATATTGCGACATCACTGACATCGTGAGCCCATATAGTTTAATCTCCTTCACAAAATGGATCATGCGGGCTTTTTTGATTTTTCCAAAAACCAAACCATTGTGTATTACTTCAGATCTCAAAGGTGTATCTTCGACATCGACAACGATTTCATTTATTTTTTTTGGTTTTTCTGATGGCTCAGTAAAGATCATAATGGAACATGGAGCTTTTCTGAGTATTTTTCTTGCAATGGAACCAATATAGTAGTTAATAAGGTTTTCATGCTTTAAAGCACCTGCTATCAACAGATCAATTCCTTCTTTTTTACATGCTTTAATAATGGTTTTGGCTGGCTTGCCCTGTTTCCATATGATTTTCACTTCTCCCTTTTTCAATTTGAATTTTTGTAGTAATACATTGAATTGGGCTTCTTTTTCATCGTTTTTAATGCCGACATGTATCAAGACCAGTTCAGATTGAAAGGACTCCTTCAGACGTAATGCTTCTGCCATTAAGGCTGTGAACGTGGGAGAAAAAGCAAGGGCTAGTCCAATTTTCCGGTACATCGTTACAGGTTTTGGATGATTGAAGAAGTAAGGCTCTGAAAAGATAATACTATTTTGATTCATTTTTCCCATAGCATATGATCCTGGATCAAATTATTTTGAGAATTACAAAAAAGAACCAGTTTCATGATACATCAATTCTTCTAAGTTTTGCATTGGAAAAGGAATCTTAAAGGAGTATTATGAAAAAATATATTCTGGATACATAAGTTTCGTAAGTATTCACAACACTTTTAGTTTCTTATCGCCGCTTTCTTTCGCTATGATTTGTCACCAATAAACCTTTGTATATCTTTGCAACGATTACTTTTTATGAAATTATGAACGAACAGGATTTTGGAATAAAGGAAATTATATCGCATGCCAAGGAGTATGGATTTGTATTTCCATCTAGTGAAATATACGATGGCTTGCAGGCAGTTTATGACTATGGCCCATATGGTGTCGAGCTAAAAAACAATTTGAAAAACCTCTGGTGGCAAGCTATGGTCAAGCTCAATGAAAATGTTGTCGGCCTTGATGCTGCGATTTTTATGCACCCGCTTACATGGAAAGCTTCCGGTCATGTTGATGGGTTTAATGATCCGATGATCGATAATAAAGATTCTAAAAAACGCTATCGTGCGGATGTGCTTTTAGAAGATAAAGCTGCAGCACTCGCCATTGAAGGCAAACAGGCTGATGCCGATGCTTTACTCAAACAAATGGGACAACTGCTGAGTGCCGAGGACCTTTCCGGTGTCCGGCAATTGATCATCGACAGTGGAATTGTGTGTCCGATTTCCGGTACTTCCAACTGGACGGAAGTACGTCAGTTCAACCTGATGTTTTCAACACAGATTGGTTCTGTAGCTGATGATGCCAGCAACATTTACCTCAGGCCAGAAACAGCACAGGGTATATTTGTAAATTTCCTGAATGTGCAAAAATCAGCACGAATGAAAGTTCCTTTTGGAGTTGCTCAGATCGGTAAAGCATTCAGAAATGAAATCGTTGCCCGGCAGTTTATCTTTAGAATGAGGGAATTTGAACAGATGGAAATGCAATTCTTTATTCGCCCTGGCGAAGAAATGAAATGGTACGAACATTGGAAACAGGTGCGTCTGAAATGGCACAAGGCGCTTGGTATTCCAGCTGATAATCTCCGATTTCATGACCACGATAAATTGGCTCATTACGCCAATGCTGCTGTGGATGTGGAGTTCAAATTTCCATTCGGCTTTAAAGAAGTAGAAGGGATTCACTCCAGAACTGACTTTGACCTGGGCAATCACCAGGAACTTTCAAAAAAGAAAATGCAGTATTTCGATCCGGAGATCAATAAAAACTATGTGCCTTATGTGATCGAAACTTCTGCTGGTGCAGACAGACTTTTTTTCATGTTGTTGTGCAATGGCTATAAGCAGATTACTGTTGGTGAAGGAGAAAATGAAAAACAACGTACTTTCCTCAAGTTTCATCCTGCCTTAGCACCGGTAAAAGCTGCGATTTTACCATTGGTGAAAAAAGATGGTTTGCCAGAAATTGGCAGAAAAATATTTGATGATTTGAAATATGATTTCAACCTGATTTATGAAGATTCCCAATCAATTGGTAAGCGGTATACAAGGCAGGATTTGATCGGAACGCCGTTTTGTATTGCCATTGATCATCAAACCAAAGAAGATGAGATGGTTACCATTCGGCATCGCGATACTACAGAACAGGAACGCGTAAAAATTACTGATCTTAAAAGTATTATTGATAAAGAAGTTTCAATAAAGAATATTTTCAATGAGCTTGTTTAGCTTATTAAAAAAAGTGTTGTCATCCCGGAGTTGTAACGGGATGACATCTATTTGAAATGATCTTGTCATAAGCAAACGAATTTTTTATCCATCGTCTGATTTGAATATCGATTTTTAATGAAGTTTTAAAATACCTTCCATGACGTTAGGAATCATTCTTCTCTTTCTGTTAGCCTTATTTATTCTGTATAATATATTATCCTCGATTCGGACAATTGTCAAATGGTATTTGGGCGATTATATCAATACTTATTTATTAGTTGCTAACATTGATCCGCTCTATAAAGAACCGCTAAGAAAATATCATAAATATTATCAACAGCTCAATCCGTCAGATAAAACTATTTTTGAGAAAAGGGTGCAAAAGTTCATCAATCAAAAGCAGTTTATCGCCAGAGGCATGGACCGGGTCACTGATGAAATGAAGGCACTGATTGCCGGATCGGCGATTCAACTAACTTTTGGCCATCCTTCCGTTTATTTTGCACATTTCAAGCGCATACTGGTATATCCTGATGATTATTATTCGGAGATTTCAAAAAGATATCATAAAGGAGAAGTGAACATGGGTGGGATCATCGTTCTTTCATGGAAGAATTTTGCTGAAGGATATATCAATTATGAGGATGGCAGGAATCTTGGATTGCACGAAATGGCGCATGCATTGAGATTGGAGAATGCCGTTACCAATGACGAATATAGTTTTCTTGATGATGAAATTATGAAAACCTGGACGGACTTGTGCTACAGGGAGATGGAAAAAATGAGCAATGGGGAATCAACGTTTTTCAGGGAGTATGCAGGCACCAATAGTCAGGAATTTTTTGCCGTAGCAGTAGAACATTTTTTTGAAAAATCACAGGAATTCCATGACTGGAATCCGAAAATGTATGAAACCCTCACCAAAATGCTCAATCAGGACCCATTGAAATTGGGGAAGTTGGGGTAAAATTATCCAATCAAAAAAAGAAATTCATAATTTGAATACTTAGGTACTGCTATTCTAAAATAATCCTTTTATTCTTTGGGTATTTAACGGAGTATGTTAGAAATATTTCAGAATCTGTATTTGGTTCTAATGATAGCTTCCAAGTAATGTTACCCGTTATAGCATCCAATTTTCCCCCTGATAACTCAATTGCTTCAACTTGAATTTCTTTTGACGTTGAAATTGGTATTTGATCAAATAAAGCTAAACTAACCGGATAGGACTTATTATTCCTGACATGGATTTTCCATGCAATGGTTTCCTTTCTATTTGAACCAATAAATTGTGATTCTGAAAACTCCTTTTGTTTTTCTCTCTTAACAGCAATGTTATTATCAATCCCGAACGATATATCAAGCGTATCGGAAAACTGACTTGTATTGATTCTTGTTTTACCGACGAAAGAATTTTCCATATAGATATTGGCCTCACCGTCAACAAGATCTGCATTGTTCCAATCGGGAATTTTAGCAATCAAATAAACTTTATCAGAAAGCTTTGGTACGCATTCAAAAGCATATGTTGCAGGGAGATCAGAGTTCTTAATTACGACCGTATTGATTTGCCCGTTTGAAAGAATTGTTTGCGTATTATCAATTGAAAATTCCAATGAAGTTTCATTCTTATAAGTTATAGAGAGCGGAACCGAGGAGGCTTCTTTATCTTTCTTTGTTGTTACCAGTACTGCTCCGTTTTGAGCTCTTGATCCGTAAATCGATGCAGTATTGGAATTTTTCAATACTTCAATACTTTCGATATCATTCGGGTTAGGAACATAATTGTTATCCTGAGGTACTCCGTCTACAATATAGAGCGGCTGATTATTGTTTAAAGACCCGATTCCCCTGATTCTTACTGTCTCTTTTGCTTCGATTTCTTCCTCCGGGGCAACCTCCATCATGTCAAGGGAAACACCTGCAGCGCGTCCTTGAATAGTGCTATATATTTCAGGGTAA
>JAHEMV010000201.1 GCA_024643455.1 Cytophagales bacterium | reverse complement strand
TTTTCATCGCCAAATCTTCGATCGAAACGGCCAGGGCCAAAAACTCACCTAATGAGTCCCATCGCAAATGACCTTCTTCTTGAAATTGCTGTACGTGTTTTGGCGCTGAGCCTCCGGCACCGGTTTCGAACAATCCTCCCCCATCCAGCAAAGGAACAATAGACAACATTTTTGCACTTGTGCCTAATTCCAATATCGGGAACAAGTCAGTCAGATAATCACGCAATACGTTCCCGGTTACTGAAATGGTATCCTTTCCGGCTTTCACACGTTCCAGTGAATAGCGTATTGCATCAACAGGCGACATGATTTTTATCTCAAGACCGGAAGTATCATGGTCTGGCAGGTATTTTTCTACTTTAGTGATCAGGTTCGCATCGTGTGCTCTATTTTTATCCAGCCAGAAAATGGCGGGACTGCCTGTTGCCCTGGCTCTGTTTACTGCCAGCTTAACCCAATCCTTGATCGGAAGATCTTTGGTTTGACACATTCTCCAAATGTCCCCTTTTTCCACTTTATGCTCCATTAAAACTTTTCCACCAACGTCAATTACCTGGACTACACCATCTTCGGCAATTTCAAAAGTCTTATCATGTGAACCATATTCTTCAGCTTTTTGCGCCATCAAACCAACATTGGAGACATTACCCATTTTGGTCACATCAAATGCACCATTCTTTTTACAGAAATCAATGGTTTCCTGGTAAATTCCAGCATAACATCGATCCGGAATCATGGCTTTCATATCCTTTGCTTTACCGTCTGGCCCCCACATCTTGCCGGAAGTACGGATAGCCGCAGGCATGGAAGCATCGATAATGACATCACTTGGCACATGCAGATTTGTAATCCCTTTATCTGAGTTCACCATAGCCAGTTCTGGTCTGCTGGTATACACTGCCTGGATATCTGATTCAATCTCTTTGCGTTTAGCATCGGGAAGCGACGCGATTTTAGCATAAACATTTCCCAACCCGTTTTTAGTATCCACTCCCAAAGCATCAAACGTCTCCTGATGCTTCTTAAAAACATCTTTGTAATATACCCTAACCGCCTTGCCAAACATGATCGGGTCAGAGACCTTCATCATAGTTGCTTTGAGATGCAACGACAATAACACACCTTTATCTTTGGCGTCCTTTATTTCTTTTTCGTAAAAAGCATCTAATTTTTTACTGCTCATCACCGAGGCGTCAATTACTTCCCCTTTCAAAAGCGGCAGTGAAGCTTTTAATGTTTTTGAACTACCTCCCTTTCCAAGCCATTCGATTTTTACACTTGTGGCATCTGCAATGACCACTGATTTTTCACTTCCGTAAAAGTCTCCTTCTGACATGTGGGCCACATGTGTTTTGGAATCCTTTTTCCATTCACCCATCGAATGTGGATGCGCTTTTGCATAAGCCTTTACTGCATCAGCTACTCTTCGATCCGAATTTCCTTCTCTCAAAACAGGATTTACAGCGCTCCCCAGTACTTTTGCATAACGCGATTTAATTTCCACCTCTTTATCATTCTTTGGCTCTGCCGGAAAGTCAGGAATCGCAAATCCCTTACTTTGTAGTTCCTTGATTGCCTCTGTAAGCTGTGGAACAGATGCACTTATATTGGGTAGTTTTATAATATTGGCTTCCGGTGTTTTAGCCAAATCTCCGAGTTCGGCCAAATCGTCGGACTGTTTTTGATCATCCTTGAGGTAATCTGGGAAATGAGCCAATATTCTACCGGCTAAGGATATGTCTTTTGTTTGAACAGAAATGCCTGCTGATTTTGTAAAGGTCTGGACAATAGGTAAAAAAGAATACGTCGCTAAAGCTGGTGCTTCGTCAGTTATCGTGTAAATGATTTTAGGATTGTTAATGCTCATTTATGTAAGTTTAATTTGATCAAAAATAGGGCTCAAAAGTAGCTATTTTCAATGGTTTAAAAAATTGATCAATTATTAAAAAAAGTATTTGATGGAATTTCGCGTACTTTTTGATTTCGTGCAGTGACTGATATCACTTTGGAAAAATTTCACAAGTGCAATATCTCGAAAAACCTTTACTCTCAGCAATAAAACAAATGAAAATTCAATTATTTTTTTAATCCCAATTCGATCAGTCGTTCATTCAAAAAAGCCCCGGCAGTGATGTCATCAAATAACTTTGGATGATCATTATCTACGCAGGAATCCAGACAAGTCAAATCCATATCAGACCTAGGATGCATAAAAAAAGGAATGCTAAACCGGGATGATTTCATTTTCTCTTTTGGTGGATTGACCACGCGATGTATGGTCGATTTTAACTTTTTATTGGTCAGACGTTCCAGCATATCGCCAACATTAACAACAATCTGGTCCGGCAGCGCTGTAATCGGAATCCATTTGCCGTCTCTTCGTAAAACTTGTAACCCTTCAGCGCTCGCTCCCATAAGCAAAGTGATCAGGTTGATATCGCCATGCTCAGCCGCCCGAACTGCATCTGCCGGAACTTCATCCGGATTTTCGATCGGGAAATAATGAATTGGTCTAAGGATAGAGTTTCCTTTTTCGACCTTAGCATCAAAATAGGTTTCCTCCAAGCCAAGGTAAATGGCAATTGCTTTAAGCATGGATTTCCCGGCATTTTCCAGGGTATTATATGCTTCCAATGTATTCGTCCGAAACTCGGGCAATTCATCCGGCCACACATTTGCCGGGTATTCCGCAGCCAATTTATCATTAGGAGGAACATCCTGGCCAACATGATAAAATTCTTTTAAATCTCCAGTAGTGCGTCCCTTGGCATGTTCTTTACCTTTACCAGTATAACCACGCTGACCGAAAAGCCCTTCTATTTCATACTTGGATTTTACATGATCCGGCAAATGAAAAAACGCCTGAACTGAACTGTACAAATCTTGAGATAAGGCATCGCTTAGTCCATGATTTTTGATGGATACAAACCCGATATCGTTATAAGCCTTTCCGAGCTTTTCTACAAAAGCCTTTCTTTTGGCTGTGTCGCCTTTGGTAAAATCATGAAGATCTAATACCGGAATTTCGTTGTAAAGGGTCATGGTTATATTTTTATTTTTTAAAAGAACCCGCAAGATAGGCATCTATTCAGAAAAAGAAAAAGGGTCCGAAGACCCTTAATCAAAACCAAAACAACCAACTATAGAAAAATCATTTAGCTTCGGTAGAATAGGATTTAATTTCCATACCCAGTTTTTTCCAGGTCAGGAATCCTCCTCCGAGATTATATAAATTTTTAAACCCATTATTTTCCAAAATCATCGCTCCGACATATCCTCTCAATCCACGTGCACAATACACGATTGTAGGAATGTTTTTGTCGAGTCCATCAATATGCTCTCTCAAATGATCCAAATCAAGATTTATTGCAGTGTCGATCACTCCCTGTTTTTCCAGCTCGATAGCTGAACGCACATCTATTAACTGATATTTCTTATATTTTTCACCTCGCACAATAATTGAAAGGTCATCAACACTAATTTCTTTAAACTGATTTTTATCTTTATTTCCTGACACAAAACCAGCAATAATGACTGGATCTTTTGCAGGTGAGAATGGTGGCGCGTAAGCCAGATCCAGGTTGGGCAGATCATCTACCGTCAATTTTCCAAGAATGGCTGTGCTAAGAACATCGATACGTTTATCAACTCCTTTTTCGCCAAAGATCTCTGCTCCAAGCACTTCCCTGGTGTTGGAATTGTAATATATTTCCATGAGCATATCCTTAGGATCCGGATAGAATCCAGGTGTCGATGGAGCAATAATAAATGTCGATTCATAATCATAATTCAACATTTTCAAAGCTCTTGGATTTAATCCAGTTCTTGCCAGCGTGTAATCAAATACCTTGACGATTGCTGTGCGATAAGCCCCTTTAAAATGTTCATCACCTCCGGCAGCATTGGCACCTGCAGCTCGTCCACCTTTGTTGGCGTGCGTGCCCATTGGAAAATAATCATGTTCACCTGTCTGGATATTCATGATGCTGGCACAATCGCCCGCTGCATACACATCAGGAAGATTCGTCTCCATTTTCGCATTTACCTTAATAGCACCATTTCGAATCGTTTCTGCACCTTTTGATGCTAACATGGCAGTATTAGGTCTTCCGCCAATCCCCATCAGGAGATAATCACTTGGAATCACATCGCCATTGCTCAATTTTACTTCTTTTATCAGACCATTTTCAACAATCAAATCCTCAATAGTGGTATTGGTAAAAACATCAATACCATGGTCTTTAAGTACATTTTCGGCCAGGTTACCAAATTTGCTGTCCCAAGGAGAAAGTACGGATGGAGCAAGTTCAACAATGGTAACTTTTTTGCCTATTTTATTCAAATTTTCTGCCACTTCCACTCCGATCAATCCGGCACCCAAAACTGTAATATGATGTTTGTCGGTAAGGACTTTGTCAGAAACAATCTTATCGAAATCCTCTATTGTTCTGCAATTTGACCAGTCGTCTGTTTTATCCAGATTGTTGATCGGAGGCATAAACGGTAAAGCTCCGACTGCATAGATTAGTTTTGTGTATTGGTATTCCCCTTCTGGAGTTACTATTTTATGCTGATCTGGAAAAATATCCACAACCGGTTCATTGAGATGAACATCAATATTGAAACGCTCCCTTAAAAGTTCAGGGGAAACGACAAGCAATTTTTCTCTTTTTTTAATTGTTCCCGAAAGGGAATATGGAATGCCACAAGTAGCGTAACTTACATAATCTGTCTTTTCAAAAAGCAGAATTTTCGCATTTTCATTTACTCTTCTCGCCTTTGCTGCGGCCGATGGTCCGGCAGAGAGTCCTCCTATAATTATAATCGTTTCGTCCATTTGAAAATATCTCTTAATTCTAATTTCATGCAAAGCTAAATCATGGAATTTTAAGACATATGACAAAAGTCACATATGAAAAATAATGTTAACTTTTTTTATTGATTAAGGATTTAATCGCATCGGATCAGGAAGTCAAAAAGAGAAACGAAAGAAAAACGCTGGAACAAATAAATCCCAAGAAGAATAAGTCATTCAACGATCAAAACGCATACATCTCATCGATCAACGAACTGAAATGATTTATAATGATTTGCCTGCGTATTTTCAAAGTTGGGGTTAGCTCGCCAAGATTCATACTGAAATCAGTAGCCAGCAACTTAAATTTTTTTACTTTTTCAAAGTTTGCCAGACTATGCTGGAGTTGCTCCAGTTTTTGCTCATAAAATTCACTGATATGCGATTTTTTGAGCAGGTCTTCGATGGAATGATAACTCAAATTAAGCGAATGCGCATATTCTTTGAGTGCTTCAATATTCGGAACTAAAAGTGCCGACACAAATGGTTTATCATCACCAATTAATATGGCATTCTCAATGAAATTATCATTCGTGAGAATGGATTCGATATGCTGTGGCGCTACATATTTTCCACCGGATGTTTTCATCAGATCTTTGATGCGATCCGTTATAGTCAGGTGACCTTCCTCGTCAATTGAACCGGCATCTCCGGTTTTAAACCAACCATTATCAAATACCTTGGCAGTCTCTTCAGGCTTTTTGTAATAACCCTTCATGATGGTTTTACCTTTTATCAGGATTTCATCGTGCTCTGCAATTTTCACTTCAAGCTCCGGCATGGCCAAACCAACCGTTCCAAATTTGAATCCTTTATCAGGAAAAACAGAAACGGTAGCGGTTGTTTCTGTCAGACCATATCCAATCAGAACTGGCATGCCTATAGCATGGAAAAATTCAGTAATTTCTGCTGAAAGCGGCGCTCCTGCACAGGGCATCATTCGCAACTTTCCTCCAAAAACCTTTCTTATTTTCTTAAAGATCAAAGCATCATAAAAACCATATGCTACTTTAATACCAAAAGAAATTTCTTTCCCTTCACGAATCAAATTCGCCCTTTGTTTTCCTACCCTTAAGGCTGAGTTAAATAATTTCTTTTTGAAATTTGATCCTAATTGCGCTTTAGCCAAAATAGTATGATAGGCTTTTTGGTAAAGCCTTGGCACAGAACACATCAAACTTGGCTGTACTTCGGCCATGGCTTTCAATATTTCCTTAGGATCATCCAGGTATGAATTTTTTATTCCTTTATAAAAAACATAAAGAGACCAGCATCGCTCAAAAACGTGACTCAGTGGCAAAAAACTAAGTGAATGATCTTCTCGTGATACATTAAGCCTAATGTCATGAATTTTAAATATTTCATTGAAATTGTCATGTGTAAGCATGACTCCTTTAGGTTCCCCTGTGGTACCGGAGGTATAAATAATCGTAGCCAGATCTTCAGGCAATATTGCGTTGCGCTTTTGATTTATATATTCGTCATCGATTGCATCCCCCAGACTCAGAAAATCATAAAAATAGTGAGAGGCTTCATTACTCAGGGAAATAGTTTTATCGAACACGACGATCTTCTCTATTGTGCTGGAAGAGTCCGCATATATTTTTAATATTTTTTGATATTGCTCCTGATCTCCTACAAATACAATTCTGATCTCTGCCTCTTCGATGATGTACTTTGCCTGATCGGCGGTGTTGGTGGCATAAATGGGCACCGATACGGCTCCAGTTGCCATTATACCAAGGTCAGCGATCGACCACTCCACTTTATTCTGAGAAAAAATAGCAATATTTTCTTGTGATTTGATATCAAAGCTTATCAGTGCTTTTGAGGTTTTCGCGATTAGTTCTGCAAATTGATCCCAGGTATAACTTTCCCAACTTTCTTGACCATTGTCTTTAAAACGAACGGCTTCCTCACTACCGTGCGTTCCAATATTTCCTATAATATTTGAAATGATATTCTTTCCCACTTCTCCTTCATTTAATGAAAATGCAAAGTAGTATAATATTTTTCAGAATTACGTAATCAAAACCTCATTTATGTCATGAAGAATTTTGTAAGCTATGAACCGATAAAAAATCCATAATTTCATGCATAATTTACTAAAAAAATGGCTTTGGATGATTATACAAGTATGGATATTCATAAATTTCGACCATGAAAAATATAAAAGTAATTGCCTTTGATGCAGATGATACTTTGTGGGTAAACGAGCCATATTTTCAGGATGTGGAAAATAAGTTTTGTGCACTACTTGAGGATTACCTTTCGCATCACCATATCTCCCAGGAACTATTTAAAACAGAAATGCAGAATCTGGCCCTCTATGGTTTTGGTGCTAAAAGTTTTATGCTTTCCATGATCGAGACGGCCATTAAAATCACTGATGGAAATATATCTACAAGTGCTGTCGAAAAAATAATTGAATATGGAAAAACTCTACTGGAACAGCCAATCGAATTGCTGGATGGAGTCCAAGATGTATTGTCATCCCTCTATGGAAAATATCAGCTTGTTGTAGCAACAAAAGGAGATTTGCTTGACCAGGAACGCAAGCTCGAAAAATCAAAATTGGGAAGTTTTTTTCACCATATCGAGATCATGTCTGATAAAAAAGAATCGGACTATCTAAAACTACTTCAGCATCTATCGGTAGATCCTGAGTCATTTCTGATGATTGGAAATTCGCTTAAATCAGATGTGATTCCAGTTCTAAATATTGGTGGTTTTGGAATTCATGTACCGTATCATACCACCTGGGCACATGAACATATGGAAAATGAATTGATCCATGAGCGATTTATAAAATTGGAAAGTCTGGGAGAAGTATTAGTCCATTTAAAATAGAAATTCAGTGATTGCAGAAAATTCAATAAAGGTCCATATTCAAATCGACAAAAAGTAGATATGAAAAGGAAGGATTTTGCAGGAAAATCATCCCCATTGAATAAAAAAATGAACGAACATTAAATTTGTTTTATTAATATTGTACCGTTTTTTAGAGTTAATAATCAACCTTATAATTTTATCATGAAAAAGATTACTCTTGTATTTAAAAGTTTTATAGTAGCTATTGTTCTTATAGTAGCTGTGACAATCGATAGTAAGTCACAATCAAATTGGGAAGCTGGTATTCGATTTGGGAATGATTTCGCTATTGATGCAACCATACCGCTTTCAGCAAAACCTCGATTGCATGCTGCAGCGTATTTTGGAAATGCTTTTAACGATTACTATGACAATGATTTTGGTTTGGGAGGATATTTTGACTGGATGTTTTCCCTGGATGGCGGACCAACAGGTTTAAAATTTTATCCTGGTGTTGGGCCAGAAATTTTCTTTGGAAACGATTTTAATATCGGCGTTGCCGGAGATTTCGGAGTGGAATATTCTTTTGATTTTCCGTTGACAATTGGATTAGACTGGAGACCAGGGTTGATGTTCACCAATGACATTGGATTTCATAGCGGCAACTGGGGCTTGATAGCACGATTTAGATTTGGCGAAGGGGTCAGGTTCAAAGCTCAATAATTTTAACCAGTAAAAAAATAAAATAAGCCAGGGTCATATAAATAATGAACTGGCTTTTTTATTACAAACAAAATAAAATTTAAATCTTTGAAATACCATGAAAAAAAATAACCTGGCACTTTCAGTATGTATTCTACTTTTTGTTTTTATTTTTTCAAATACTAAAGCACAATCTGCGCTTGAAGCAGGAATACGATTTGGAGACGAATTTTCCATTGATGCCACCATCCCTTTATCAAAAGCACCACGACTGCATACCGCATTTTATATAGAAAATAATTTCGCATTAGGCACCTATTTTGACTGGATGTTTGCCCTGGATGGAGGCCCTCAGGGGTTGAAGTTTTTCCCAGGTGTTGGGCCAGAATTTTACTTCGGCGATCAATTTGA
>JAHEMV010000200.1 GCA_024643455.1 Cytophagales bacterium | reverse complement strand
CCGATTTTGCCAAAGCCATGCCACTTGCATATCACTGGAATATACCGGTGCATCTCGCCATACACATTGATATTTTTTACAACGACATTACTGTAAGCCTTGAGTCCGCAATTGAAATCATGAAGTTTGATGCCAGATATTTTACCCGTTACATAATTAAAAAATTTCGAAGGGATTGTTTTTCCAATGGGATCATGACGCTTTTTCTTCCATCCGGATACCAAATCATATCCATCTTCTGTAATCATGCGGTACAATTCTGGTATCTCTTCGGGACTATCCTGCAAATCTGCATCCATGGTAATTACCACGTTTCCTGTTGCATGAAGAAACCCAGTATTTAAAGCCGCAGATTTCCCATGATTGCGGTTAAATTTTAATCCCTTAAGACTGGGATTTATGGTTGAAAGTTCTTTGGTTTTCGCCCATGTACCATCCGTACTACCATCATCAATCAATAGTATTTCATACGAAAAGCCGTGCGTTTTCATCACACGGCTTATCCATTCATTTAGTTCAGTTATCGAATCTACCTCGTTATAGGCTGGTACGACAATTGAAATATCCAGAGCTTTTGGCATTAATTATACTTCTAATGTTGGGTTTGCTTTTTTGGTGAAAAGTGAAACAATTAACGAAAGGATAAAACCAAAAATCACCATTACTACTATTGACATAACGGCCATCATTAAGGGGGTCATAAATTTACCAGCAATATTCATTGCCTGTTCGATTTGTGCATCATCCATTCCTCTGTTTTCCATTTCGGCAATTTGCATATCTTTGACTTTTGTCAGCATCGAATCATCGATGAATGAAAGATAGATATAAGAAAAAACACCAGATAAGGCACCGCCGATTAAACTAATTAATGTGCCGATACCAATCCCCTGACCTACACTAAGGTATCCATCTCCACCTTCTTTAAATGCTTTATGGGCCAAATAAATAACAGCAATCAATGCTGCATAATTTAAATATCCCAGATTTTGCATGAGTTTCATATCCAGATTTAAAAACTGAAGAATCATCCCATAAACGATAAAAACAAGGCCAATGATGAGTCCATATTTTAGGCCGACTTGCGAAACTGATACTTTTTCTTCCATGATAAAAAATAGTTAGTAGTTTATTTGCGTAAAATTACTGCGATTATTATTGTTAAAAATAGCCCAATTATTGATTTTTTCAAAAAATCGTCTAAGGCCAGGTCTAGTCCTGTAGTATCTTGCACTCCTGCCAGTGCCTTTTCAAAAGTTGAAGCATCCATCGTATCTACAAGCGTTTGTTTATTTGCATTGAGCAACTCAATCCTACTTATAATGTAGTTAGTCGTCAATTCAGGGTCAATTATTACAGTCATGATCAAAATAAAAATGGCTGAGATCAACGCAATAGTAAGATAGTTAATAACTCCTCCTGTCATTCCTTGCCAAAAATGCAATTGACGATTATTGTATACATCTCGAAATTCCTTTAATGCAAAAAACACAAATATGGATAATAAAAACATATCGAGCATTTTTATGTTCACCAAAGGATTTAAATGCAGGAAATAGAAAATCAGGAATAAGACAATACTAACACCACCGCCGATTATTCCATATTTTAATGGAATGGCAACCAACTTATTTTCTAAGGTAAAAAATCGCATTAAAAACTGTTGATAAAAGATTTTCCATTGTTTACCACACCCAACACCTTGCCTTTTAATTTTTGACCTAACATTGGCGAATTAACTGATTTGGAATAGTTTGACCGGGCGTCATAAAGCCATTCCATATCCGGATCAAAAATGGTGATATCAGCTTTTTCATTTTCCTTTATTACAGGAATTGGGAGGTTGAGTATTGTCCGTGGATTTACTGTAAATTTTTCAACCAGGCTGTACATTTCAGTGCCATTCAGTTTTTTTACAATAATTGGGAAAAAAGTCTGCAACCCCAACATTCCAAATTCAGCCATATCAAACTCAAGCTTTTTGGATTCTTCATCCTGAGGTGAATGAGAAGAAACAATTACATCAATATCAGAACTTACAATTCCTTTTTCTAAAGCCCTGATATCGCGTTTATTTCTTAGCGGGGGATTTACTTTATAATTGGTATCATAATCTGAAAGCATTGTATCGTCAAAAAGCAGGTTATGGACAGCGACATCACACGTTACATTAAGACCCAGTTTTTTCGCCCTGATTATTTGCTTCAATGAATGAGCGGTCGAAATATTGGAAAAATGAATTCTTCCTCCTGCATATTTCACCAACTCAATGTCTCTTTTTATCATGATTTCCTCTGCCAGACCAGGCATTCCTTTCAGTCCAAGCAAGGTTGAAGTGATCCCTTCATTCATCGATCCAAAAGCAGTCAGATATTTATCTTCTGGTCTATTGATTACTAGTCCATTAATTTTCTGAAGGTACTGAAGTGTCTTCAACAAGATGTCTGTATTCCAAAGCGTATGTTCGCCATCGGTAAAAGCAACTGCCCCTTCGGCATGCATATCCAGGATATCAGTAAAATCCTCTCCTTTGCATGATTTTGTAATAGCACCCAACGGATAAATTTGTGTGAGGCTTTTAGCATTTGCTGCCCTCAGATAGCTCACCTCATTTTTCGATTCAATACATGGTCTTGTATTTGGCAAGAGTGCTACACCAGTGAATCCACCAGCTGCTGCTGTCTTCAGTCCCGAGGTCAGATCCTCTTTGTGTTCCAATCCGGGATCATTGAAATTTGCCTGCATATCGAACCAACCAATTGACACCATAAGGTTTTTACTTTCAATCATTTTGGCGGCCTTGGGGGTGTCTTTGCCTATATATTTTATTTCACCACTATCGGAAATCAATAAATTTAACCTGTGGTTGTGGTGGGGTGATCCGGCATCCAGGATCATGGCAGATTTTATGAGAATGCTCATGTTATAAAAGTCTAATTAACAGAACTTCAGCCAATAAAAACAGTAATGATAATATTATGGCGTATTTCCATAAAGGTACTCCAAATTTATTTTTTTTAACCTCATTTGAAAAATTGTCTGCATCATTTGTGTTAAATATTGTTACATTTTTAAAAGACGAAAAAAGTGCATTAATTTCATCCTGTGTCATCTGTTCCAAATATGACTCTGCTTTTTCCAGATTGAAGGCTAAAATTGCATCTTTTTTTTCATCATGTTTCAAATCATAAAACCCCGGAGTCAAGGTGTTTCGAGGTACTTCCAGAATTAATTCATTGGTACTTATTCGCTGATTTGGTATAAGCTCCGTCTCCTGATCAGCAAGTGAAAAAATATCCTGCTTACGCAAACTATCCAATCTAAGGGTGATGGTAGGTTCATTGATCTCATAATACGGTTTTTCTATAGATTTTTTGCTCATTGAAGCCATTCGATACATTACAGGAACAAAGAGCGCATGACGATGAAAGCTCGTAAACTGATCCTCCAGGGGTGTAGCTAAAATAAATTTCGTTCCAGTTCCCCGAAAGGCTGACATAAAACTTAGGCCATTTTTCAATGTAAGCATATCCATTTGCTGCCCCCGCCAATTAAATACAGGTCGTGCATCAGGCATATCCATTTGCTCATTATTACTTTCAAATATATTTTCATAAAAAGGGTCAGAAAGATCTGGCATGGATATTTCTAATTTTACTGTGTCATTATTTACAGGCACAATCGATGTCAATATAGTTCTATACGACTCCAAATTGGGATTTTTACCAGGCATGATACACAACGTACCGCCCTGGTCTACAAAATCGTTCAACGCTTCGATCAATGATCTGTCAATATCATTTAGACCATCAAGAATGACCAGATCAACTTGCTGAATGAGGCTGTAGTCTATGTTTGATACAAGTTGCGATTGAAAATTAAAAAGGGTAGTATTTCCATAAACCTGCTCGATTGGAGAGATGTCCTCTGCGGGCTTGATCTCCAAAATATTGATCTTATTTTCCAGTACAAGTACAAAATAAAAATCATTGTCAAAAGTTACCGGATAGTCTTCAAAACTGATCCTGCATTTATTTACTTTTCCGAGGTTATAATTCAATTCGAAATCCAGAGTGGTTGAACTCCCTGCTGGAATGCTCAACATTGAACTGGCAGACTGAATTTCATTGATAAATAATTTTATAGGTAAATCAATAGCATCTTCAAATCCTGCATTGTGGATCACCACATTAAGCTGGTTTTTTTCGCTTGCTACCAAAAAGGGATTGGATAAATACATACTGTCAACAAAAACATTTTTTGTGTCATTAAAAAATAATGGAGCAACAAAAACCTGATCTGTTGAATCGATTTCAAATTGTTCAAGATTGCCTACCGTTGATTCCTGAAAATCAGAAATGATAAATAAGTCTTTAGGCTTGTCTGACTGAAGCAGGGTATGGCTTTTCAGTCTTGCAAATGCTTCGGGAAGGGTCCTGGATATCGTACTCAATCTTAACTCAGTAAGTAATTCCTCAATTTCAGTTTTACTCTTTAGTGTATTTGAAAAGGAGGCGAACTCGTTTGTAAGGAATTTATAGGTAGTGTTTTCAGGGTACAGATTCAATATTTTATTAACATAATCCATCCCCAGGTTAAGGCTGGTGATGGTGCCATCTACCCGGTTTGACATGCTGTAAGAATTATCAAGATAGATATAAACACTTTCTGTTTGTGGATTTTTATCAGCACTTGGAAGATATGGCTGGGCAAAGGCCAAAACTAAAAAAAGTAAAAAAAGGAGTCTTGTCAATAAAATTAACAGATGCTTGAGCTTTAACTTCTGGCTAGTCGTTTTTTTAATATTTTCCAAAAAACGAATGCTGGAAAAATAAATCCTTTTTGACTTTCTGAAGTTAAAAAGATGGATAATAATGGGAATAGAAAGCAGAAAAAGACCAAATAAAAATTCTGGATATAGAAACTTCATGAGGCGTAAAAATAGTAAAGTATATTCACAATTTTAGCTGTTCGCACCTAGCCATTTCTATAATTAACTTAAATATTTTTCTTCAGCAACACCTATTCTCTTTTTACTTAATACCCGTGTAGTTGAAGGGCGAAATATTTTTCATTTCCTTTTTTATAGCCTCGCTTAACTCTAGCTCTTCGATAAAATTCCAAATGCTCTCTTTGGTGATCTTTTCGTTCTTTCTTGTAAGTGCTTTAAGTGCTTCATATGGTTTTGGATAACCTTCCCGACGCATAATTGTCTGAATAGCCTCCGCTACTACTGCCCAGTTTTTATCCAAATCTTCTCGGATAGCATATTCATCAATTTCCAATTTATTAATGCCTTTTATCAGTGAACGTATGGAAATGATATTGTGACTTATTGGCACCCCAATATTTCTCAAAACAGTGGAATCCGTCAAGTCGCGCTGCAGCCTGGATATCGGTAGCTTTGCTGCCATATGATCGTAAATTGCATTGGCAAATCCCAGGTTTCCTTCCGCATTTTCAAAATCAATTGGATTTACTTTATGAGGCATGGCTGAGGACCCCACTTCATTTTTTTGTATTTTTTGTTTGAAATAATTCATAGAAATGTACTGCCATACATCCCTGCTGAAATCTATGAGTACATTATTGACCCTAATCAAACCATGAAACAAGGCAGCCAGGTTGTCATAATGCTCAATCTGTGTAGTGGGGTAACTTCTCGATAAACCCAAACGTTCACCAACAAATTTGTCTGCAAAGGCATTCCAGTTGATATTGGGATAGGCTACGACATGCGCATTCATATTCCCTGTTGCTCCTCCAAATTTCCCTGAAAATGGAACAGAAAATATTTGGTCCAATTGCCGCTCAGCACGCTCAACAAAAACATAAATCTCCTTTCCTACCAACGTGGGTGATGCAGGTTGCCCATGGGTTTTGGCCAACATTGGAATTCCTGCCCATTTAGTAGATCGGTCTTTCAATAAATCAATCAATTCTTCAAAAAGCATTTTCACCTCCACCATCGCGTCTTTGAGTGACAAAGGGATAGCTGTATTATTGATATCCTGTGAAGTAAGTCCAAAATGGATAAATTCTTTGAACTCCCCCAATCCCAATTCATCAAATTTATCCTTAATAAAATACTCGACCGCCTTCACATCATGATTAGTCACCTTTTCAATCTCTTTAACTTTTTCTGCATCATTTTCAGAAAAGGAAGAATAGATGTTACGCAAACTTTCAAACAAATCTTTGTGCACGCCTGATAGCTGTGGAAGTGGTAGCTCGCATAAAGCAATAAAATATTCAATCTCTACCTGTACACGATATTTTATTAAGCCATATTCAGAAAAAAACCTCGCAATATGATCTACTTGCTTTCTATACCTTCCGTCTATTGGGGAAATTGCAGTTAATTTATTTAATTCCATTTATGTCTTTTTTCAAAATAAGTTGCGAAGTTACGCATAAGGTGAGGTTTTTCCTTAGAATAAAAGTTAATAAATCACGTCTTTCTTCAAGGTTAATATGATTTGTTTATAAATTTGATCACGATTTGAAACAAAAAGCTCAACTTATGATTTATTATAGGTGCCGTGTTTCATGGACTTTAAAATAGATTTAAATGTTTAAATTTTTAAAAAAGAAAATCAAAGGAAGTGGTACTAATTCCGAACGCTATATCCAATTGAAGATAAAGGAAGTGAGGAAGGAGACTGAGGATACCAACACATTAATATTTGAAAAACCAGAAAAACCATTTCATTATTTACCTGGGCAATTTTTAACGCTTATTTTACCAATAAAAAATGAAAAAATACGGCGTTCCTATTCGCTCTGCACTTCACCATATACTGATGAAAATCCCGCAATTACTGTAAAACGAGTTGAGACCGGACTCGTATCAAACTACCTGAATGACCACATGAAACCAGGTGACGTTTTTGATGTGATGACTGCCGCTGGCCATTTCGTCCCGGAACTCAAAGCTGATCAAAAAAAGAAATATATTTTATTTGCAGCAGGAAGTGGGATTACTCCGATCATGTCTATCATAAAATCTATTTTGGCAATCGAACCGGAAAGTAATGTGCACCTGGTGTATCAAAACAGGGATGAAAATAAAATAATCTTTAAAGAAGAACTGAATCATATAAAAACCACCTATTCAGAACGATTTTCTCAAATAGATGTGCTTTCCCAACCGCAAAAAGCTTGGGAAGGCTATTCTGGAAGGATCAACGTACCAATAGCTAGTGATATCCTCATGGATATTGCAGGAAATAAAGTAAATAAAGCTGATTATTATCTTTGTGGGCCTATAAATTTTATGCAATCGGTATTTGAAGCTCTGACTGAATTTGAGGTTCCGGAACGGAACATTCACAAAGAAAGTTTCTTTACTGGAGAACTTAAAACAAAAGCCCCTGCCAAAACCATCGGAGGTGAATTTGATGTCCATATTATTTTGGATGGAGAAGAATATGAAGTTCATATAGCCGACAATAAAACAATTTTAGAGGCGGCACTTGACCAGGATCTCGACATGCCTTTTTCTTGTCAAAGTGGATTGTGCACTGCCTGCAGGGGTAAATTACTTGCTGGAAATGTAGAAATGAGCGACGACGACGGATTAAGCGAGGAAGAAATAAATGAAGGCTATATTCTCAACTGTGTGAGTAGGCCTACTGGCCCCGGAGTTAAAGTTGAAATTGGATAACTGCTTTTTTAATTCGAATCGAATACCCATTTCTCCATTTGAAGACAATTGTTTTTGGATTGATAAGTTCAAGCTATAGTCTGAATTTTATCCACAACCTGACCTTTGTCCTACAACGATATTATATACAAGAAAAAAATATACTATGAATCAAAAGATCTCTGTTGAGAGAAAAAAAAGAAGTTTTGTTTCGGAAGATTTTGTCCCCAACAACTGGGAATCAATCGAACCGTATTATACCAGACTACTGAAAGCTGAAATCAAGGATGTTGATTCATTCAGGCACTGGATGAGGAATAGGTCGGAGTTGGAAGCAGCTATTTCTGAAGATGCAGGGTGGAGATACATTCGTATGACCTGCGATACAACCAACAAGGAATATCAAGATGCGTATTCTTATTTTGTATCAGAAATAGACCCAAAAATCGCTCCTCTTAATCATCAACTCAATGAGAAAGCAATCAATTGTACTTTCAAAAATGAGACTCATGATGAAGCTTTTGCTATACTATTTAAAAATCTGGAGATGGATTTCAAGCTATTCCGGGAAAAAAATATTCCACTGAAAACTGAAATTCAACAACTTTCTAAAGAATACGGTAGCATTTCGGGAGCGATGACTGTCACCATTGATGAAAAGGAAATGACCATGCAACAGGCTGGGACCATCCTGGAGTCTCCTGACCGCGCAAAACGTGAAGAAGCATATACTAAAATTTCAGCTCGTCGATTTGTTGATAAGGATAAACTTGATGAATTATTCAACAAACTAATTGCCCTGAGACATGAAGTAGCACAAAATGCAGGCTTTGAAAATTTCCGTGATTATAAGTTTTCGGCAATGTGCCGATTTGATTACACGGCTCAAGATTGCTTTGACTTCCATTATTCGGTTCAAAAGGAAATAGTTCCAATATTGGATTTAATCACAGAGGAAAGAAAGGAAAATTTAAAGCTTAGTAAACTGAAACCTTGGGATAAAGCAGTGGATTCTACAGGAAAAGCACCACTAGTCCCATTCAAAGACACAAAAGAACTTGTCTCAAAAACCATCGAATGTTTTAGCAAACTGGATCCTTTTTTAGGACAGTGCATTAAAACCATGCAGGATAT
>JAHEMV010000199.1 GCA_024643455.1 Cytophagales bacterium | reverse complement strand
CCGGGAAAATGTTTTGCGGTAGCCACCACTCCCTGTTTTTGCGTTGTATTAATAAAGGAAGAAGACAGGGAAATAACCTGAGCCGGATCACTTCCAAAAGTACGGTTGGTTATGGCCTCATTCGAAGCACTCATATCAACTACTGGAGCATAATTGTGCATTATTCCCATAGAAAGCAATTCTTCAGAGATGATCCGTGCAACTGAATCGCATTTTGCAACAGTTAATAAATCAATGGTATTAGGTACAATCTTCGTCCCTTTTATTTTTCGATTAAAGAGACTTGGTTCCGCGTCAGAGCTAAATAAAAGGGGTAAAAAACCATTTTTAAGTGAAAGACTATCAAACTGGTGCTTAAGTTTAAGAATCAGTCGTTTATCTCCTCCCAGCATTAGCACTCCTCCAACCGTATTTTTTCGAATGAGTTCTTCGACCGTTTTTGTTGGTTTTCCATTGACCCCTGCTGCTACAACGATCATTTGCGCAATCCTACTTTTAGCATCAAGCTTTTGAAAAACCTCCTCCACCCTGGCTGAAAGTTGTTCATTTTCACTATAAAAATCATCCAATGAAAACTGCATAGATTTTTTTTCTGATTTGTTACTTGGAGTTCCACAACTTAGAAACAATAATGAACTTAGAAGTAAATATTTGCCAGTCATTAACGCATTATTTTTAAAATCATTTAACATTTTGAAAAATCCATCTAAGCTGACGATCTTCCGAATAAATTAATTATTTCCTCCAGTTTCAGCCACCATTGCTCTTTTGGCCGGTCGAAAGTCACATCAACCATTTTTTCCAAATCTTCCAGGTTTCTATAATCCATATGCCCGCCATGCAAACCGATACTGACAACATCATTTTTACCATTAATAACTTTCTTAATCAAAAAATCAATGCTGTTAGCAGCAAGTTTCGTTGCCATTGCCCTGTCAAAAGGGCTAGGATTACCACCTTGTTGTAGATGGCCAAGGATAGATTGCCTTACATCAAATATATCTCCTCCATCTTCTTCATACAATGCGCTGATAAATGGAGTGGTGTAGATACGATTTGCATATTCACTTTTTACCACTAGCCCCATCCGTTTCCCATCGATAAAAGCTTTTTTAAACATATTCACATCGTTTTGCAGATCCTGCAAAGTTATACCATTTTCATGCAAATAAACGCGCTCTGCTCCCGTTGCAAGTCCGCTCAACATTGCCAGGTATCCACAGTAACGTCCCATTACCTCTACCACAAATACACGTTTAGTCGCCACTGCTGATTCCTTTATTTTATCTACAGCATCAATAATACTATTCAGTGCAGTATCTGCTCCGACACTAAAATCTGTACCGGGCAAATTATTATTTATGGTAGCCGGAAGGCATACTATTGGAATGTCAAACGCTGGAAATTCATTTCGCTTTTTCAAAAAATCACTGGCTGCTTCATAACCGACCATTCCCCCGATAATCAGCAAAGCATTGATTTTATGTTTTTCCAAATTTTTTGCAATTTCATAAAAATCGCGGCTTACTGGTCGCTTGCGGTTGGTTCCCAACTCCGATCCACCAAGTGAGGTCCAGTCCTCCACATCCATCCATCCCATCTCTTCAATATCTCCTCTGATCAACCCTTTGAAAGCGTTCCGAACGCCAAAAACTTTATGACCTTTGTCCATCCCCAATCTCACGGCAGTCCTAACAGCAATATTCATCCCGGGAGCCAGTGTCCCAGCGTTCATAACAAGTATATTTAGAGATTCACCATCGACATCACCATGCTTTGGTTTGGCTCTACTCAATGTTTTAAAGGTATCCAGTGATTCCCTGAAACTACCTCCTCTTAATTGAATGGCCTTATCAAATTCTTTATTTTCTATATGTTTTACAATCGATTGGGTCGCTTTGATACTTTCCACCAGAGAAATCGCTTTAACACGATTTTTTTGTAAACCAATAATCTTAGATTCTTCATCTTGTTCACTTTCGATCAAACTCTTGACGGCAGCATAACCAAGAACAGTGCTGGCATATCGGTCAAATGCAGTAGGTGCTCCACCGCGTTGCACATGTCCCAGTATCGTCAATCGTGCATCTTCGCCTATCCGTTTTTTTAGCTCTTCAACTACTTCAAAGCTTCGTATTGGATTGCCATTTTTATCTTTTGCTCCTTCAGCTATGATGATGAGGCTTTTGCTCTTTCCAGCTTTTTTATTGGCTGTTATTTTATCGCAAAGTTGCTGAACCCAATCATCGACTTGCGGAGGTCGCTCTGGAATCAACACATAATCAGCCCCTGAAGACAACGCACTCATCAGAGCCAGATAACCACAATTTCTACCCATAACCTCCACAACAAATGTACGCTGGTGGCTGGCAGCAGTACTGCTTATTGCATCCAATGCCTCTGCTATTCTGCGGAGAGCAGTATCTGCTCCGATGGTCATATCCGTACCTGACAAGTCATTGTCGATCGAACCGACCAAACCAATAATATTAAGTTTTGGATGCATTTCGGCTTGTTCGCCGTTGATTTGCCCCGTCGTCAAAAGCTCTTCAAGTAACAATGGCCATTCTTCTCTAAATAGATTAGCTCCTGTGAGGCTACCGTCGCCACCGATTACCACCAGGTTGTCGATTTTCCTTTCAATAAGATTTTTTGCTGCTTCGAGACGACCTGAACGATCACGAAATTCCTTGCAACGAGCTGTACCTATTTTTGTGCCTCCTTTATGCAAAATACCACCAACAGAATCCCAACTCATCTTTCTGATCATATCGCCACCACTTACCATCCCCTGGTATCCCTGGTAAAAAGCATAGACCTCAATACCATTATACAAAGCTGCCTTTACTACCGCACGAACAGCAGCATTCATTCCAGGAGCATCACCGCCGCTGGTCATTACTCCGATACAGTTTATTTTATTATCAGGCATAATAAATTCACTTTTTTAATTTTACTAATGGTTAAGGATCGAAAGTTAAAATTGATAAAAGTTCATGGAAAGTGATCATACTTTCAGTAAAAAATCATAAAATAGTATCACTTTATACTGGCGACTAAATATTCAATTCAAACCGTTACAATCAATTTTGAAAGATTAAAATATTTAGATGTGAATTTAAGAAAAGCAGACTACATCTTGGAACTTGTAAAATAAGTTTTTCAATCAATGACCAGGGCAATTTTCATTTTGCATCTTTTTTATATTTTTGTTAAAACCCTAAAAATGAAGATCTCAATTTATAGTTCAGATTTAATTGCTAAAGTTTTTCGTTTGGTTAGAACCAATAACTTTACTCCCATAATTCTGCTTTTTACCATTTTGGTATTCGCAAATTGCAGCAGACCCAATAAAGCATTCACAACCTGGGAAGTGTACAGTGGTGATGAAACGGGAACAAAATATTCATCATTAAGCCAAATCGACAAAAAAAACGTCAATGAGTTGAAAATTGCCTGGACTTACAAGACAGGCGACATGCGGGACGCCCCCAGTACTACTATCGAATGCAATCCGATCATCGTTGATAGAAAAATGTTTATTACTTCACCAGGGCTGAAAGTCATTGCTCTGGACGCTGCATCAGGAAAGGAGTTATGGAAATTTGACCCTTTTAATGGAGAAAGTGCGTACGGAGTCAACCGAGGTGTTACCTATTGGAGCGATGGAATGCAGGAAAGATTGTTCTATGTGGCAGGATCCAATTTATATTGTATCAATCCATCCAGCGGACAATTAATTGAGTCATTTGCAGATTCAGGCCGTGTGAATTTATACGAAGGACTAGGCAGAGATGTGAATTTCACCTGGGTAACCGCTGCAACACCGGGCATCATTTTTAAGGATCTTATCATTATGGGTTCTACCCTGGGTGAAGGCCCTAATCCTGCTGCGCCTGGTCATATACGCGCTTATAATGTAAAGACAGGCAAAATGGAATGGATTTTCCATACCATCCCCCACCCCGGCGAATACGGATATGAAACCTGGCCTGAAGATGCCTGGAAAAGAATTGGTGGCACAAATAGCTGGGGAGGATTTACATTGGATAAAGAAAGGGGATTGTTATTTTGTGGAACCGGATCTCCCACATATGATCATTGGGGAGGTGATCGAAAAGGTCAGAACTTATTTGGTAATTGTATTCTAGCATTAAATGCAGCCACTGGAGAACGCGTGTGGCATTACCAGGTTGTTCATCATGATATTTGGGATTATGATATCCCATGCCAGCCAAATCTGGTAACGGTAAATATAGACGGAAAGCAAATCGATGCTGTAGCACAACCTACAAAAATGGGACATCTTTTCATTCTTGACAGAGAAACAGGCCTGCCAATTTATCCGGTCGAAGAAAAGAGCGCCCCTCCTTCTGATATTCCAGGTGAAGAAACCTGGCCAACACAGCCATTTCCTCCATCTTCCCTGGTTTATGCAAAACAAACCATGACCAAAACAGACATTTCAGATCTCAATCCTGAAGCTTCGGCTTTCATTTGGGATAAAATAAAAGACATGCGAATGGGCCATCTTTTCACTCCTCCAAGTATGGAAGGTACCCTTATGCTACCACAGTTTAACGGAGGTTCGGACTGGGGTGGCGCTTCCTTTGATCCTGAATCGAATATACTTTATGTCAATTGCAGCAATGAAGCTGAGTGGATTTCGATGATGAAATCGAAGCCACAAGAAAATATTACTGAATATGCACTTGGACAGCACATCTATCAAACCATCTGCTCTGCTTGTCATGGATTTGGCAATCCTATAAATCCCGGATCTCCTTCGCTTGAAAACCTAAAAAAAATCCGAAATGAAAGAACAAAAGAAGATATTTTGAATGTACTGAACGAAGGGAAAGGTCAAATGCCAAAATTTGTTACTTTTTCAGACGATGAAAAAAAAGCTATAATTTCTTTTTTGTGGGATGAGGGGATGGATGTACATATAGATAAAGGTAAATTAAATATCAGTTATTCATCGCAAATTCCATACGTGGCAACCGGACATCGCATCCTTAAAGATCCTGATGGATTTCCTGCCAATAAAAGGCCATGGGCAACACTTAGCGCCATCGATCTGAATAAGGGTAAAATTAACTGGCAAGTACCTTTGGGTACGTATCCTGCATTGGAAACTATAGGATTACCAGCTACCGGCACCTTCAATATGGGAGGACCAATAACTTCAGCAGGCGGTCTGGTATTTATAGGAGCTACCATGGACGAACGTTTCCATGCTTTTGATAAAGAGACAGGTGAGCTACTATGGGAATATCAACTTGATGCTGGTGGATATGCTACACCTTCGACCTACCAGGTCGATGGAAAGCAATATATTGTGATTGCTGCTGGTGGTGGTGGCAAACCTGAAACACGTCCTGGAGATACCTATTATTGTTTTTCGCTTCCATAGTGTAAGATAAATTCATTTATTAAAGATATTTTATAAATAATCCAAGATTACTTTTTTTGGTTGAGAAGTATATATCCCTACACTAACCAAATATAACAGATTGCGTTAGTTGAGTTTCGAGGTTATAATTTTTAATGTTAGGATATATGACAACTTCAGGATTTACAGAATTAGCACCAAAAAGCCAGATGGATTATTTACAAAAAACAGCAACGCTCATCCATCGAATAATGAAAGGAGATCTTATTGTATCACTTTACTGGAGTCAGGATTTTATTTTTGAAGTACTTAATCCAAAACACAGTACAAAGAACTATGAGATTAAGTGCTACGAGCGTTTTAAATATGTTCATTCTTAATCAAAACATTGGTCTGATTTGACCAAATACACATTTAGAAGGAGAAAGTCTTTTTAATTCATTGACAATCCCTTAAAACAAGAAGAGGCTGCAAATCGCAACCTCTTTTTGTTTAAACCAATTTTATCTTGTTATTATAATTCGTTTGGCGCTTTACCTTGTCTCCAATGTTCTTCGATTTTCTCTAACGTTACACCTTTGGTTTCGGGTATAAATTTGTATCCCCAAATCAGACCAATTACACCGATTGCTCCAAAGAACCAGAATACCTGGGCATCACCAAGGATATTCATCAGCTTAAAGAAGGTCCATACAACCAAGGTATTAAATCCCCAGTTCGATAGCGATCCTATCGAAGCTCCCAATCCTCTTACGCGCAATGGGAATATTTCAGATATGATTAACCAACCTAACGGTCCAAGGCTGATGGCGAAGAAAGCTATATAAACAAGCATTGATCCTACCAGGAACCATTTTGCCATATCACCAAGCTGAGTTTGCAATGCAAATCCCAATCCCATAAATAAAAGTGAAACAACAATCCCGGCAGTACCTATAAAGTAAAGTTTTCTTCTGCCAAGTCTATCAATAAGGTATAAGGAAAGGATTGTAAACAGCACATTTACTACTCCTACACTTACGGAAGCCCAAATGGCTGCTTCATTTCCTTCAAAACCGGCTTTTAAGAATATTTTTGGACTATAATAAATCACCGTATTGATCCCCACAAACTGTTGGAAAAACATGATACCAACTGCAATAATTAATGCATTTCGCATCCAAGGTTTAAATAGCTCCTTCCAACTTGCCTGTTGTGCATCTTTTTCAAGTTCATCTTTCATGAGCTGTATTGCTGCATCAATCATCTCAGGTTCTTCAATCTTTTGCAAAACCCTTCTGCCTTCTTTCTCATGACCTTTGCTCATAAGCCAACGTGGGGTTTCAGGAAGGAAAAACATCCCTACAAATAGGATAATGGCAGGGAAAATCCCCATATAAAACATCGGTCTCCAGCTACTTACTACTTCATTATTTGCGAGGGCACTGTCACTAAGATAAGAAACGAGAATACCGACAGTAATCAACAATTGAAATAGCGAAACGAGCGTCCCTCTGATTTTAGTAGGTGAAATCTCTGCAATATAAAGTGGTACTGCAAAAGATGAAACTCCAATTGCCAAACCCAGGTATAGCCTGGAAATGAGTAATTGTGTAACGTTTGGTGCTGCACCTGACCATAAAGCACCAGTAGCAAAAATAAAGGCAGAAGCCAGAATTACTTTTTTTCTACCTAAGATATCCGTGATTCGGCCACCAAAAAGGGCACCTATAACTGCTCCTATCAGTCCGAACGCTGTAATGTTTTCAATCTGCCCGTCGGTAAGCATGAAATCCAATTGCAAAAAAGGAATGGCTCCGGAAATCACTCCGGTATCAAATCCAAATAGCAATCCTCCTGTCGAAGCGATAGCAGCAATTACAATAACTAAAACTTTGTTTTGTTTACTTTCAGCCATGTTTTTAAATTTTAAGTTTTTTCGATTTGTTGTTTAAAAAATATTTTGGGTCAAAGAATGCATTTATTGATCTCGTTTCTTGCTTAGGCTTTAAAACATCGTAGCATTTCATTTGGCGGCTAAATATATAAAAAATTATGTAAATAGTATTTTTAGATCATGAATTCCAACGAAAACAATACTAACCGTTACCGTAAGTTAAAAAGTCATTCAAAATCTCCAATGAACTATTTCTCTGTCGAATTGGACATTATAAGGTTTGCGATTAAGAATCGATAAAAATATGTTTTGAATTGATTAATAAGACAGAAATTTTGCAATATTTTTTTATTTTTACGCTTACTAATAAATACTATTTTTTATCTAATCAATATACAATTATGAAAAATAAAGGAAATGCAGGAATGAGTCGCAGGAAGTTCATCGGGGGATCGATGGTCGCTGCTGCTGGTGTATCTATCGTCCCCAGGCACGTACTAGGGGGTGTTGGATTTACAGCTCCAAGCGATATGCTCAATGTTGCCGGTGTAGGTATTGGCGGTATGGGAAATGCTAACCTTGGACACATCAAAGGACAAAATATCGTAGCCCTTTGCGATGTGGACTGGAAATATGCAAAAGGAACTTTTGATACCTATCCAAACGCAAAAAAATATTGGGATTGGCGTAAGATGTTTGAAGAAATGGGTAAAGATATTGACGGAGTAGTTGTTGCAACTGCCGACCATGCTCACGCCATTATTGCTGCCACAGCGATCACCATGGGCAAGCACGTTTATGTTCAAAAACCATTAACTCACTCCGTATATGAGTCACGATTACTAACAAAACTTGCAAAAAAACACAAAGTAGCAACGCAAATGGGTAACCAGGGTGCTTCTGGTGCCGGAGTTGCTGAAACCTGTGAAATCATCTGGAGCGGTGCACTTGGAGAAATCACTAAGGTGGAATCATTTACTGACAGACCAATATGGCCGCAAGGACTTAATACTCCTGACCGTTTTGACTGGGTGCCTGAAACATTAAATTGGGATTTGTTTACAGGTCCTGCTAAAATGAAACCATTTAGCAATGTTTATCATCCATGGAACTGGAGAGGCTGGTGGGATTATGGCACAGGAGCTCTTGGTGATATGGCTTGCCATATTTTACATCCAGTATTTGAAGGATTAAAACTTGGATATCCAACCAAAGCACAAGGTAGCTCTACATTATTATTAGAGTCTTGCGCTCCTTCAGCGCAGGCAGTAAAACTTACTTTCCCTGAAAGACCTAAAGTTGGTAAACTTAAAATGCCAGAAGTAGAAGTTTCCTGGTATGATGGTGGTATCAAACCGATGTTGCCAGACAACTGGCCAGCTGGTAAAAACCCAAATAAATCAGGTGGTGGAACATTTTTCTATGGAACAAAAGATATCCTACATGTTGGATGCTACGGTGTACAACCTGAATTGCTTTCTGGAAATAAGCCAAATATTCCCGTTACTGAAAGAAGAGTAGAA